>NZ_LIRG01000525.1 GCF_001419695.1 Streptomyces prasinopilosus | reverse complement strand
GATCCGCCGGAACCACCGGATCGGCGGAAACGGCCGAAGCCGCCGAAGGCGCGGTGGTGGCGAACACAGGGGGAGCGGTCGCCGCGACCGGGCCGGCCGCCGTCCCCGCGACGACCGCGGCCACCACCGCGACGACCGCCGCAGCCACCGCAACTGAGCTTTCCGCCCCGGGGTGTTCGCCGGAACCGGCCACGGTGACGTGATGTCACCGGTCCGGTCCCCGGAGGCGGGGCCGGCCGAAGTGCGGCTTATCGCCGCATCCATGGCGAACGATCCCATGGTGATTTGTCGACAAGCCCGGTCCGTACCCACTCCGGCGATAACGATTCCACGTCGGATCAGGTCTCCGACCTGATCACCGGCGGGCGCGGTTCGCGGCGTACTTAGGATTCCGGGCATGGCTCCCGGGGTTCTCGGGGCCGGTGATTCTGCTGGTGGGACCCGCCCCCCACGTCAACGGGCCCCGCTCGGAAGGGAAATCGGTGTTTGCTGCGTCCTCTGGATTCTCCGCGTCGTCCGCACGTGGGCTCGGACCGGTGAGACGTCTCGCCGCCGGAACGCTGGTGTCCGGGTTCCTCGCCGCCGGTGTGCTGACCGGCACCGGGACGGCGGTGGCCGACGACGGGACGACGCGCGGTGAGAGCGGGGCGGCCGCGACCGTGGAGGGCCTGAAGACGTACGGCGAGGCCGTGATCCGCGACGCCGCCGGGGACCAGCAGGTGTCGGCGGGGCTGTTCGAGATGTCCGTCGAGGGCGGCGGCATGCTCCAGACCTACTGCGTGGACATCCACACCCCCACGCAGACGGACGCCGAATACCACGAGACCGACTGGAGCGGGACCTCCCTGGGGGCCAACGAGGACGCCGGCCGGATCCACTGGATCCTGCGGAACTCCTACCCCCAGGTGAACGACCTCGCGGCGCTCGCCGACCGGGCGGGCGTCCGGGGCGAGCTGACCGAGCAGGACGCGGCGGCCGGTACGCAGGTGGCGATCTGGCGCTACTCCGACGGCGTGGACGTGGACGCCGTCGACCCCCAGGCGGAGCAGCTCGCCGACTACCTGGAGAAGAACGCGCGCGACCGGGCGGAGCCGCAGGCGTCGCTCACCCTGGACCCGCCGGCCGTCTCCGGACGCCCCGGTGAGCTGCTGGGCCCGGTGACGGTGCGTACGGACGCGCGCAGCGTGACGATGTCGCCGCCGGCGGACACCGCCGCGAGCGGGGTGCGGGTCCTGGACGCGGACGGCCTGCCGGTCATCAGCGCGGTGGACGGCACCGAGGTGTTCTTCGAGATACCCGAGGACGCGCCCGAGGGCACGGTCCAGGTGACCGCCCAGGCCTCGACCACGGTGCCGGTCGGCCGGGCGTTCGCCGCGGAGAGCCGCAGCCAGACGCAGATCCTGGCCGGCTCCAGCACCTCGACGGTCTCCGCGACGGCGAGCGCGACGTGGGCGGAGCAGGGCGCGATCCCGGCGATGACCGCCCGCAAGAACTGCGCCGAGGGCGGCGTCGACGTCATCACCGCCAACCAGGACGACGAGCCCTTCACCTTCGAGGTGGCCGGGCGCGAGTACACCGTGAAGCCGGGCGGGACCCGCACGGTGACGGTTCCGGTGGCCGAGGACCGGACGTACGACTTCACGGTCCTGGGCGCGGACGGCTTCGAGAAGCGGTTCACCGGCATGCTCGACTGCAGGACCAAGGCCGCCGAAACCGGCGCCGACGTCCACACCCTGAGCGGCCCCAGCCCCGCCCCCGTGGTCGCCGGGACCGCCGCCGGCGTCAACCTCGCCGCCACCGGCGCCTCCAGCGTCGCCCCCTGGATCGTCGGCACCGCCATCACCCTGGTCGTCCTCGGCGGAGCGGCCCTGGTCGTCACCCGGCAGCGCGAGGCGGGCCGCGGCAACTGACGCGGCCGTCCGGCGCGCCCGCCGGACGGGACCGTGAGCGGTGGCCTCTCCCGCGTCCCGCCCGGCGCGTCGGTTCCGTCCGGTACGCCGGTCCCGCCCGGCGCGTCGGTGGAGGCCGCGGGCCGCTCCGGGCAGGACCTGCGGACAGGACCCCGGAGAGGGCTTCCGGGAGAGTTTTCCGGGAGGGCTTCTGCGAGGGACGGACCGGGGTGACCGCGGGGCGTCGTCCCGGCGGTGCCGGACGTGCCGTGCGGCTGCGCGGGGAGCGGTTCAGACGATCAGGACCCGCCGCCCGCGCGTGTGTCCGGCCTGGCTTTCGATGTGCGCGGCCGCGGCCTCGGCGAGCGGGTACGACTTCTCGACCGGGATGCGCAGCCCTCCGCGCGCGAGGAGGCCGGTCGTCTCGGCGAGCGCTTCCGGCATGCTGCCGGCCGTGCCGGAGAACCGGACGCCGAACTCCGCGGTGGCGGGATCGGCGATGGAGACCACCCTGTGCGGGTCCCCGGTGAGATCGACGAGCTCGCGGAGCACGCTCGAACCGGCCAGGTCGAGCGCCGCGTCGACCCGGCCGAGCCGCCGCACCCGCTCGGCCCAGCCCTCCCCGTACGTCGTGGCGAGAGCGCCCAGGCTCCGCAGGTAGTCCTGGTTCGCGACCCCGGCCGTGCCGATCACCGTGATGCCGCGGTCGCGGGCGATCTGCAGCACCGCCGACCCGACTCCCCCGGAGGCACCGCTGACCAGCAGCGTCTGCCCGGGCCGCACACCGACCTCGCGGATGACGCGCAGCGCGGTCTCCATCACGGAGGGGTACCCGGCCGCCTCCTCGAACGTCAGGCCCCCGGGCATCCGGGCCCACGCCGACAGCACGGCGAACTCGGCATAGGTGCTCGTGCCCTCGCCGAACACGCGGTCGCCGACCTCCGCCCGCTCCGGGGCGACCCCTGCCCGAAGCCGCTCCACCGGCCTCGGGCCGTCGTCTGCCGCCGGTCCCGGCCGGGCCCGGGGGGTTACTCGGCGGGCAGAGCCTCCCGCATCGCCTTCGCGGTGGCGGTCGGGTCGTAGCCCTCCGGGACGCCTTCGACCAGGATGATGTCGCCCTCGATGTGCCGCGAGCGCAGCGGTGCGATCTCCTGGTACGCGGGTGAGTCCCACCAGGCCCGCGCCTCGGCGATCCCGGGGAAGCCGATCATCACGACGTGTCCGGGCCAGTCGCCCTCCTTCACCTCGTGCTGCGTGGCGTGCACGAGGAAGCGCCCGCCGTACGGCTCGAAGGTGGCGGGGATGCGCTCGATGTACTCGGCGATCTCCGGGTGCGGAGCGGCCTCTCGCAGGTGGGCTATGACGTAGGCGGGCATGGCGTCCTTCCGGTCGGTCGGGTTCCGTACGCCGGGAGCATGGCACGCCGGCGCACCGCGGTCGATGACCTGACGGGTGGGCCGGGACGGCGGCCGCAGGGCGCCGCCCCCGGTGACCGGCCGCGGCTCCCGGGAGGTGGGGGCCTGGGGCCGCCCTGTGGCCGGATCGCCCCCTTGTGTCCCCTTGGTGTGCGTGTCACACAGTGGGGGGCGGGCTGATCGGGCGGAGGGGGACGCGTGTCCGTGTCGGGTGCACGTGCGGTGGAGCCCTCGGGCTGGGCCGTCGAGCGGTTCGGGCGGCATGCCGGCGCGGTCGCCGCCGCCGTACCGGTACAACTGGCCGCGGCACACGCGAAGGTGCATGCCGCGCACCTCGCGGCGGGGCTGAAGAAGCGCAGTCCCTACGGCGTCACCCTCGCCGGGGCGGTGCGCGAGAACCTGGCGGAGACGGCCCGGGAGCTGGGGGAGTCCGTACGGGACGTGCGCGGGTACGAGTACGCGGTGATCAACGATCACGCACTCTTCCCCTTCAGGTACGCGGACAAGCCGAAGCCCTTCGACCGCGCCCGGTTGCCCGCCAACGTGTCGCCCACCCGCCGCCGGTTGTTCCAGGCGCACGGGCCGCAGCCGCCGGACACCCTGTTCGAGGTCGACGGCGGCCTGGCGACCGAGGAGTACCTGGGGCTGCGCGAAGCCTTCGAGGAGCTGGGAGCCTCCACCAGGCTCGTGTGCGTGTTCTTCACCGCGGACGCCGAGAACGGCATCCACGTCATCCACTGGGGAGAGGCCCACCTCGAACCCGACCGCACCTTCACCTGGCCCCACAGGGAACGGCTCCCGCTCGCTCCCGTGCCGCTCGGGTGACGGAAGGCGGCGCCGTCGATCGGTCACCCCGGACCCCGCCGGCGGAGACCTCGGCCGTACGGGACGCCCGGCACCGGCCGGTGACGACGGACGCCCCTCTCGATCAGCAGCGAAGCCCCAGCTCAGGGCCTCCTGGCGGAACGCGTTTCCTCCAAGGGGTGGCGGTGCGGCAAGACGGTTCCGCAGGGAGTAGTTGCGGGTGGCGCCCCACAGCCCGGAGAACCGGCATGACGGTGCCGGGCCGGCTGACTACGATGGTCCCGTGCCGGAAGACGATGGGTCTGGCCGCCTGGCTGGAGTCGAAGCGGTTGCTCACCAGCCCTGAGCGCCACATCGACACGTTGCGACGCCTGCTCGCCGAGGACGACGATGCGCTTCTGCTGTACGACTATGACCTGATCGGTGACCCGCAGACAGTCGCCGTCGTGAGAGCTCAGCAGCGCGCAGCGGGACAGCGCCGCCGTAGGCTGCGGCGGCTGGCAACGCGCCAGCGCTCTGCGAAGTGACATCAGCCGATGACATCAACGCCCCCGGACGGCAACGGACTGGAACGGCCACAGGGGCACCGCCGACCCTTGGCGTCGTGGGTGTGGAACAGACCGCACGGCCCGGCCAGCGAACGGGTGGAGCAGTGCTCAGCCTGGCGTGACGACGGCACGGATCCAGTCGGAGAGCACGGAGAGGTCGGCCTCCACGAGGCCTTTGACCGGGTCGACCCGGTGAAGCAGCGACGGGCCAGGATGGCTGGCGTCGACCCACAGGCGGTCCATGGTGTTGATCTCGTCGTCGACCCAGAGGAACGGCCGGCCGGCAGCCCACTCGACGAGAGGGCGGGTCTTCCAGTGCAGGCCGCGCGGGCCTTCGTCGGAGCAGGGGGCCGGCCACTCCACCACGGGCAGCCTGGGCAGTCCGATGCGTGGGGAGACGACTTCGTTCGCCTCTTCCATCCAGGTCGTCGCCCACACGAGATGGCAGCCCAGAGCCGTAAGGCGCGATCCGAGCCCGGGATCGAGCCGCCTCAGTAGTGGATTCCCCTGACCGGGAGACGGCGGGAAGTGGGCGGCAGCGGTCTGCGGGTGATCGGACGACGACCCGAACGGGATGAGCGGACCGTCCACGTCGAGGAAGAGGAGGGGGCGGCGTCCCGTCACGCTTGTCACCGAAGGCACGATAGCCCAGCGCGCTGGGGAAGGGGCGCCCTCGTCCCCGGGCCGTCTGTGGGCCGTGCGAGGGCGCCCGAGGCCGACCAACGGTGATCGGCAGTGACAGGTGAGCCGAAACCGACACCAGCGGAATCGCAGGTCAGAGCGCCCGTGCCGTACGCGTTTCCCCCTGGGGGTGGCGGTGCGGCAAGATGGGGTGTATCTGCCCACTGCCAGTTTCAAGCTGCCGGACGGTTTCTCTTGGCTGAGTTCATTTACACCATGCGCAAGGCGCGCAAAGCGCACGGCGACAAGGTGATCCTCGACGATGTCACCCTGAGCTTCTACCCGGGAGCGAAGATCGGTGTCGTCGGCCCGAACGGCGCCGGTAAGTCGACCGTTCTGAAGATCATGGCGGGGCTGGAGCAGCCGTCCAACGGCGACGCCTTCCTCACCCCCGGTTACACGGTGGGCATCCTGCTCCAGGAGCCCCCGCTGAACGAGGAGAAGACCGTCCTGGAGAACGTCCAGGAGGGTGTCGCCGAGGTCAAGGGCAAGCTCGACCGGTTCAACGAGATCGCCGAACAGATGGCGACCGAGTACACCGACGAGCTCATGGACGAGATGGGCAAGCTGCAGGAGCAGCTCGACCACGCCAACGCCTGGGACCTCGACGCCCAGCTCGAGCAGGCCATGGACGCCCTGGGCTGCCCGCCCGGCGACTGGCCCGTCGCGAACCTCTCCGGTGGTGAGAAGCGCCGCGTCGCGCTCTGCAAGCTGCTGCTCGAGGCGCCCGACCTGCTGCTCCTCGACGAGCCCACCAACCACCTCGACGCCGAGTCGGTGAACTGGCTGGAGCAGCACCTCGCCAAGTACGAGGGCACCGTCGTGGCCGTCACCCACGACCGGTACTTCCTGGACAACGTCGCCGGCTGGATCTGCGAGGTCGACCGCGGCCGCCTGCACGGCTACGAGGGCAACTACTCCAAGTACCTCGAGACCAAGGCCGCCCGCCTCAAGGTCGAGGGCGCCAAGGACGCGAAGCGGCAGAAGCGCCTCAAGGACGAGCTCGAGTGGGTCCGCTCCAACGCCAAGGGACGCCAGGCCAAGTCCAAGGCCCGTCTCGCCCGGTACGAGGAGATGGCCGCCGAGGCCGACAAGATGCGGAAGCTGGACTTCGAGGAGATCCAGATCCCGCCGGGCCCGCGCCTGGGCAGCATCGTCGTCGAGGTGAACAACCTCAGCAAGGGCTTCGACGAGAAGCTGCTGATCGACGACCTCAGCTTCACGCTGCCGCGCAACGGCATCGTCGGCATCATCGGCCCCAACGGCGCGGGCAAGACCACGCTGTTCAAGATGATCCAGGGCCTCGAGCAGCCCGACTCCGGGTCGATCAAGGTCGGCGACACCGTCAAGATCTCCTACGTGGACCAGAACCGCGCCAACATCGACCCCAAGAAGACGCTCTGGGCGGTCGTGTCGGACGAGCTCGACTACATCAACGTGGGCCAGGTCGAGATGCCCTCGCGGGCGTACGTCTCCGCCTTCGGCTTCAAGGGCCCGGACCAGCAGAAGCCGGCCGGTGTCCTCTCCGGCGGTGAGCGCAACCGGCTGAACCTCGCGCTCACCCTCAAGCAGGGCGGCAACCTGCTGCTCCTCGACGAACCGACCAACGACCTCGACGTCGAGACCCTCTCCAGCCTGGAGAACGCGCTGCTGGAGTTCCCCGGGTGCGCCGTGGTCATCTCCCACGACCGGTGGTTCCTGGACCGGGTCGCCACGCACATCCTCGCCTACGAGGGCGAGTCCAAGTGGTTCTGGTTCGAGGGCAACTTCGAGTCGTACGAGAAGAACAAGATCGAGCGGCTCGGACCGGACGCCGCGCGTCCGCACCGCGCCACCTACAAGAAGCTGACCCGGGGCTGATCTCTTGCGGCACATCTACCGCTGCCCGCTGCGCTGGGCGGACATGGACGCGTACGGCCACGTCAACAACGTGGTCTTCCTCAGCTACCTGGAGGAAGCCCGTATCGATTTCCTGTTCCGCCCGGACAAGGACTTCCAGCAGGGGTCCGTGGTGGCCCGCCACGAGATCGACTACAAGCGGCAGCTCGTCCACCGGCGCGCGCCGGT
>NZ_LIRG01000524.1 GCF_001419695.1 Streptomyces prasinopilosus | reverse complement strand
GGCCCGTGGGGGGACCGGCGCAGGGCGCCTTCCTTCTTTTCGGGGCCCGGGCCGCCGCGGGTGCCGCCGGTCCCCCCACGGGCCGACGACAGGGCGCCTTCCCATGTCCCGGTGCGGATTCCCCCCACGGGATCCGGCCGGGCGTCTGTGAAGATCAGCGCCTGAATCGCTGTCTTTGAGCGCGATGAGCGGAACTCACCGCGCCCTTGCGGTCTGCCGGGACCCGCACCGTCGGGAGGGCCGCTCAAAGCTCTCCGATGTGCGTGCCCCGGCAACGCAGCTCCGGGAAAGTCCCCCAAGACATCCCCAGATGTCAGGTCGCGCCCCCCAAGACGCTTCCCGACATCGCCAACTTAGACCTTCGAACCCCTTCGATGGTTACGTTCACATCACTGTGATCTGCGTCTCTTGCATATGTCCGTTAGGTGCGCAAGGGCCCTGAATTACCGACGCGCCCCAAGAGTAAGGAAGATGCGGGAGCCTTGTGAAGAGCTTATGTGAAATGTCGTACCGGACTCCAGGGGGTCCTGTCCGTCGAGACCTCAATGAAACGAGCGCAGCCGCAGGCTGTTGGTGACGACGAAGACCGACGAGAAGGCCATGGCGGCCCCCGCGATCATCGGATTGAGGAGTCCGGCCGCGGCCAGCGGCAGCGCGGCGACGTTGTATCCGAAGGCCCACACGAGATTGCCCTTGATGGTGGCGAGGGTGCGGCGGGACAGCCGGATGGCGTCCGCCGCCACCCGCAGGTCGCCGCGGACCAGGGTCAGGTCGCCGGCCTCGATCGCCGCGTCGGTGCCGGTTCCCATGGCCAGGCCCAGATCGGCGGTGGCGAGGGCGGCGGCGTCGTTGACGCCGTCACCGACCATGGCGACGGCCCGCCCCTCCTCTTGCAGTTGCCGCACGACGGCGGCCTTGTCCTCGGGCAGGACCTCGGCGATCACCCGGTCGATGCCGACGGCCCGGCCCACCGCCTCGGCGACGGTGCGGTTGTCGCCGGTGAGCAGGACGGGGGTGAGCCCGAGGGCGCGCAGCTCCCGCACGGCCTCCGCACTGGTCTCCTTGACCGCGTCCGCGACGGCGAGGAACCCGTGCGCGGTGCCGTCCCAGCCGGCCACGACGGCCGTGAGCCCGTCCCGCTCGGCCTCCTCGCGGGCCCGCTCCAGTTCCGGCGGCAGCGGGGGCACGCCTTCGCCGGGCCGTCCCACGACCACCTCGCGGCCCTCCACGCGCCCGCGGACGCCCCGCCCCGGGACGTTCTCGAAGTTCTCGGCCGACGGCAGGGCCCCCGCCCGCTCCTCGGCGCCGGCGGCGATCGCGCGGGCGATCGGGTGCTCGGAGGCGTGCTCCAGGGCGCCCGCCAGCCGCAGCAGCAGCTTCTCGTCGGTGCCGTCGGCGGTGTGGACCCGCTGCAGGGTCATCCGGCCGGTGGTGACCGTGCCGGTCTTGTCGAGGACGACGGTGTCGACGCGGCGGGTGGACTCCAGCACCTCGGGGCCCTTGATGAGGATGCCGAGCTGCGCGCCGCGCCCGGTGCCCACCATGAGCGCGGTCGGGGTGGCCAGCCCGAGGGCGCACGGGCAGGCGATGATCAGTACCGCGACGGCCGCGGTGAAGGCGGCGACGGTGTCGCCGGTGGCGCCGAGCCACCCGCCGAAGGTCCCGGCGGCGAGGAACAGCACCACGGGGACGAAGACCCCGGAGATCCGGTCCGCCAGCCGCTGCACCTCGGCCTTGCCGTTCTGCGCGTCCTCCACGGCCCGTGCCATCCGTGCGAGCCGGGTGTCGGCGCCGACCCGGGTGGCCTCCACGACGAGCCGGCCGCCCGCGTTGACCGTGGCACCGGTGACGGTGTCGCCGACGGTGACGTCCACCGGCACCGACTCGCCGGTCAGCATCGACGCGTCCACGGCGGAGGAGCCCTCCACCACCGTCCCGTCGGTGGCGATCTTCTCCCCGGGGCGCACGACGAACCGGTCGCCGGCCGCCAGCCGCTCCGCCGGGACGCGCACCTCGCGCACCCGGCCGCCGCCCTCGTCGCGGAGCACGGCGACGTCCTTGGCGCCCAGCTCCATCAGGGCCCGCAGGGCGGCGCCCGCACGGCGCTTGGAGCGGGCCTCGAGGTAACGGCCGAGGAGGAGGAAGACGGTGACGCCGGCGGCGACCTCCAGGTAGATCATGGAGGCGCCGTCGGCGCGGGAGACGGTCCACTCGAAGGGGTGCCGCATCCCGGGCATGCCCGCGTCACCGAGGAACAGCGCCCACAGCGACCAGCCGAACGCGGCGAGCGTGCCGACGGAGACCAGGGTGTCCATGGTGGCCGCGCCGTGCCGCAGGTTGGTCCAGGCGGCCCGGTGGAAGGGCAGTGCCCCCCAGACGACGACGGGGGCGGCGAGGGTGAGCGAGAGCCACTGCCAGTGGTCGAACTGCAGGGGCGGGACCATCGCGAGCAGCACGACGGGAAGGGCGAGCACGGCGGAGACCGTCAGCCGGTCGCGCAGGGCGGTGAGTCCGGGGTCCGCCGGTGCGGCGCCCGGCCCGCCGGGCCCCTCCGTCCCGTCCGGTGCGGACTCCCGCCCCGAGGCCGGTGGCGGCGGGGGAGCGGGCTCCTCGGCGGTGTAGCCGGTCTTCACCACGGTGGCGACGAGGTCGGCGACCCCGATGCCGGCGGGGTAGGTGATCCGGGCCTTCTCCGTCGCGTAGTTCACCGTGGCGGTCACGCCGTCCATGCGGTTGAGCTTCTTCTCGACGCGGGCCGCGCAGGAGGCGCAGGTCATCCCGCCGATGAGCAGCTCGACCTCGGAGGCGGGCGGGGCC
>NZ_LIRG01000523.1 GCF_001419695.1 Streptomyces prasinopilosus | reverse complement strand
GGGTGGTGCCGTGGGTGGGCGGGGACGCCGGGCTTGTGCTCGACGGGTTCCGGGCCGGGCCGGCCCGTGACCAGCAGCGGGTCGAAGATCACCACGATGCCGGCCAGGACCAGGAGGGCGAGCGGGCCGAGCATCATGGGGGCGAGCAGGGCGGCCGCGGACTCCCCCGTGGCGGGGTCGGCCGTGCCGTGGACGTGGACCTCCAGGGCCGCCATGCCGGTGTAGTGCATGCCGGTGACCGCGAGGCCCATGACGGCGCTGGCCCCCACGCTCCACAGGAAGCCCTTGGCCTGCGCGGCCGCCCNNGCCGGTGATGGTGCCGCCGGTGAACAGGGCGGTCCCGGTGGCGCCCCGGTAGCCGACGATGAAGATCCCGATCCCCACCATGACCACGGCGACGGCCAGACTGGCGAACGTCGTCAGGCGGTCGTAGTGGATCGGCGTGTCCTCGATGGTGAAACCCATCATCGCTATGAAGTGCATGGTCCATATGCCGGACCCGATGGCTCCCGAGCCCAGGGCGAGCCAGCCGGGGCGCCACGACCCGGTCACGACGAGCGGCCGGGTGGCGCATCTCAGCCCCAGGGCGCCGCCGAGGCAGGCCATGAGGAAGGCCACCACCGGCGTGACCAGACCGTAACTGAATCCGTCGACCGTGCTCTGCATGCGCGGCTGTCCTTCCGCCCTTTGCGTCCCGGAATTCCGGTTGCGAGCCCCCTCCCGGAACCGCGTCGGCGGTCAGGGGTGACGCAGAGAGTATGACCTCACCGGAACGGCTCAACGGCCCTCCGGCGAAGAAACACGCCCTTGCCCCACTTGTGCGGCACCAGTGTGCGCAGTTGTAACGAACCTGTTCGGTTTGTGGTCATACTGTGCGCACTCCTCGTCCACTCTCTGCTGTCACAGTGGTGCTGTCCGTCACCTTCCGACCGGACGGCGACCCGCCCCTCCGGTGCCGCCCGATCGCCGGCACCGTCCGGCGGTGGTCCGGCCGGCCGGAGTGATCCGCCTTCCCGCCGACGGCCCGACCCACTCGCCGCGAGGAGTACGCATGCACGTGCGCGCCGTTGCCGCCTCGACCGCCGCGCTCCTGGGGACCGCCGCCCTCGCCCTCTTCCCCGTCCGTGCCGCCGGCGGGGACGCGCCGCCCCGGCTCGACGCGGGCAGCTGGTTCGGTCCCGCGTTCGCGGGGACGCGCGTGCCGACGCTGGAGCAGCTCGTGCGGCGGCTCGAGCGGCACGGCCAGAAGCTGCTCCTGGAGATCAAGAACCCCCGGCTGTACCCCGGCATCGAGGGCGAGACCCTCGAGGCGCTGGACGACGAGGGGTGGCTGGACCGCGCCCATCTGAGGAGCCGGCTGGTGGTGCAGAGCTTCAGCGCGGACAGCGTGCGGACGGTCCACGAGCTGGAGCCCGGGGTGAGGACCGGTTTCATCGGGGCGCCTCCCGTGGAGGACCTGCCCGGGTACGCGGGCTTCGCCGACCAGATCAACCCCCCGCACGCGTCCCTGTCCTCCGGTTACGTCACCGCCGCCCGGGGGTTGCGGGGACCGCACGGCAAGCCGCTGAAGGTCTTCGCCTGGACGGTGGACGACGCGGCCGCGGCCCG
>NZ_LIRG01000522.1 GCF_001419695.1 Streptomyces prasinopilosus | reverse complement strand
GGGGGCGGGCCCGTGGGGGCGGGCCCGGTTGTGCCGACGCGGCGCCTGCGTCCTGCGGGAAGTACGGGAAAGCGATTACCCGCGTTCAATCACGCACCGGATCCGTTCCGGACCCCCGTGCCCTCCGCGTGGAGGAATCGGCACACTCCCGGCGGAACCGGCCGCTCCGAGGGGGAACCGGACCCCCTGGGCGGGCCGGATTGACGAATCATGCATCCTCCTGCATACTCATGCATGTCAGCGAATGCACTGTAAGGAGAATCCCGTGACCGAGCGCGTCGTACTCGCCTATTCGGGCGGTCTGGACACCTCCGTCGCCATCGGCTGGATCGCCGAGGAGACGGGCGCCGAGGTCATCGCCGTTGCGGTCGACGTCGGCCAGGGCGGCGAGGACCTGGACGTCATCCGCAAGCGCGCGCTCGCCTGCGGTGCCGTCGAGGCCGAGGTCGCGGACGCCAAGGACGAATTCGCCGACGAGTACTGCCTCCCGGCGATCAAGGCCAACGCCCTCTACATGGACCGCTACCCGCTGGTCTCCGCGCTGTCCCGGCCGACGATCGTCAAGCACCTCGTCGCCGCCGCGCAGAAGCACGGCGCCACCACCGTCGCCCACGGCTGCACCGGCAAGGGCAACGACCAGGTCCGCTTCGAGGCCGGCATCGTCGCCCTCGCCCCCGACCTGAAGTGCATCGCCCCGGTCCGCGACTACGCCATGACCCGCGACAAGGCCATCGCCTTCTGCGAGGCCAAGGGCCTGCCGATCGCGACCACGAAGAAGTCGCCGTACTCCATCGACCAGAACGTGTTCGGGCGCGCCGTCGAGACCGGCTTCCTCGAGGACATCTGGAACGCGCCGATCGAGGACGTCTACGAGTACACGCAGAACCCCGCCGTGGCGCGCGAGCCCGACGAGGTCGTCATCACCTTCAAGGAGGGCGTGCCGGTCGCCATCGACGGCCGGCCCGTCACCGTCCTCCAGGCCATCCAGCAGCTCAACGAGCGCGCGGGCGCCCAGGGCGTCGGCCGGATCGACATGGTCGAGGACCGCCTCGTCGGCATCAAGTCCCGCGAGGTGTACGAGGCCCCCGGCGCCATCGCGCTGATCACGGCCCACCAGGAGCTGGAGAACGTCACCGTCGAGCGCGAACTCGCCCGCTACAAGCGGCAGGTCGAGCAGCGCTGGGGCGAACTGGTCTACGACGGCCAGTGGTTCTCCCCGCTCAAGCGCGCCCTGGACGGCTTCATCGACGAGGCCAACCAGCACGTCGACGGCGACGTCCGGATGACCCTGCACGGCGGACGGGCCGTGGTCACCGGCCGCCGCTCCGAGTCGTCGCTGTACGACTTCAACCTCGCCACCTACGACACCGGCGACACGTTCGACCAGGCGGCGGCCAAGGGCTTCATCGACATCTACAGCCTGTCGTCGAAGATCGCCGCCAAGCGCGACCTGGCCTGACCGTCCGGCCGGCGGCCCGCCCGGCCCGGACGGCCGGACCGGCTGACGAGCCGTCACGCACTACCCTGACACCGCCTCCTCACTCTCCCGCGCCCGAGTGAGGAGGCGGTGGCACATCCACGACCCGCCTGTCTTCGAGGAGCAACGCAAGTGAGCAGCAACAGCGGTGACGTACGGCTCTGGGGCGGCCGTTTCGCCGACGGTCCCGCCGAGGCCCTGGCCAAGCTGTCCGCGTCCGTCCACTTCGACTGGCGGCTCGCCCCCTACGACATCGCCGGTTCGCGGGCGCACGCGCGCGTGCTGCACGGAGCGGGCCTGCTCACCGAGGACGAACTCGCCCGCATGATCGAGGGCCTCGACCGGCTCGAGGCGGACGTCGCCGACGGTTCGTTCACCGGCACCATCGCAGACGAGGACGTGCACACCGCCCTGGAACGCGGCCTGCTGGAGCGGCTCGGTCCCGACCTCGGCGGCAAACTGCGCGCCGGGCGCTCCAGGAACGACCAGGTCGCGACCCTGTTCCGGATGTACCTGCGGGACCACGCCCGGACGATCGGCGGCCTGATCGCCGGTCTCCAGGACGCCCTCGTCGGCCTCGCCGAGGCCCACCCGGACGTGGCCATGCCCGGCCGCACCCACCTCCAGCACGCCCAGCCGGTGCTCTTCGCCCACCACGTCCTCGCCCACGTCCAGGCGCTGTCCCGGGACGCCGAGCGGCTGCGCCAGTGGGACGAGCGGACCGCGGTGTCGCCGTACGGCTCGGGAGCGCTGGCCGGCAGCAGCCTCGGCCTGGACCCCGAGGCGGTGGCCCGCGACCTCGGCTTCGAGCACGGCAGCGCGGCCAACTCCATCGACGGCACCGCCTCCAGGGACTTCGTCGCCGAGTTCGCCTTCATCACCGCGATGATCGGCGTGAACCTCTCCCGGATCGCCGAGGAGGTCATCATCTGGAACACGAAGGAGTTCTCCTTCGTGACCCTGCACGACGCCTTCTCCACAGGGTCGTCGATCATGCCGCAGAAGAAGAACCCGGACATCGCGGAACTGGCGCGCGGCAAGTCGGGCCGGCTGATCGGCAACCTGACCGGCCTGATGGCCACCCTCAAGGCCCTCCCGCTCGCGTACAACCGCGACCTCCAGGAGGACAAGGAGCCGGTCTTCGACTCCATCGACCAGCTGGAGGTCCTGCTGCCGGCCTTCACCGGGATGATGGCCACCCTCACCGTGCACCGCGAGCGCATGGAGGAACTGGCCCCGGCCGGATTCTCGCTGGCCACCGACATCGCCGAGTGGCTGGTCAAGCAGGGCGTGCCGTTCCGCGTCGCGCACGAGGTCGCCGGCGAGTGCGTCAAGGCCGCCGAGGCCGAGGGCAAGGAACTCGACGAACTGACCGACGAGCAGTTCGTGAAGATCTCCGCCCACCTCACCCCCGAGGTGCGCACCGTCCTCAACGTCCCCGGCGCCCTAGCCTCCCGCAACGGCCGCGGCGGCACGGCCCCGGACGCGGTCGCCGCACAGCTCGCCGAGGTCAGGGCGGACCTGGCCGCCCAGCACGCGTGGGCGGCCGCCAAGGGGTGAGGGAACGGGTGCCGCGGGGGCATCGCGGGTTACGTTGGTCCGGCAGCCTCGACGAGCCGACCGAACGGAACCCCGATGCCCTTCGCCGCCCTGGCTTCGGCCACCACCCCCACCCGCCGCATCGGCCTGGGACTCGCCGCGGTCGGCCGGCCCGGCTACATCAACCTGGGCCGGGACGAGGACCTCGGCGCCGACCGCGGCGTCGAGGCCCTGCGCACCCGCACCCACGACCTCCTCGACGCCGCCTACGCGCAGGGCGTCCGCTACTTCGACGCGGCCCGCTCGTACGGCCGGTCGGAGGAGTTCCTCGCCGACTGGCTGACGAAGCGGCCCGACGCCGACGACGTCGTCATCGGCAGCAAATGGGGCTACGCGTACACCGCGGACTGGTCCACCGACGCCGAGCGGCACGAGGTCAAGGACCACTCCCTCGCCGCCTACGAGCGCCAGCGCGCCGAGTCGGACGCACTGCTCGGGGACCGGCTCGACCTCTACCAGATCCACTCGGTGACCCCCGACAGCCCCGCCCTCACCGACAGGGACCTCCACGCCCGGCTCGCCGAGGCGGCGGCCCAGGGCCTGACCATCGGCTTCTCCACCAGCGGCCCGGCCCAGGCCGACGCCGTCCGCGCCGCGCTCGCCGTCACCGTCGACGGCGCACCCCTCTTCCGCACCGTCCAGTCCACGTACAACGCGCTGGAGACCTCCGCCGAGCCCGCGCTGGCCGAGGCCCACGACGCCGGGCTCACGGTGATCGTCAAGGAGGGCATGGCCAACGGGCGGCTGGCCGAGGCCCACGCCCCCGACGCGCTCAGGTCCGTCGCCGAGGAGACCGGCCTGGCGTGCGACGCCGTCGCCCTCGCGCTCGTCCTGCGCAAGCCCTGGGCGGACGTGGTCCTCTCCGGTGCCGCCACCGCCGTGCAGCTCGCCTCCAACCTGCACGCGGCCGTCGTCGACCTCGACGACGACCGGCTCGCCCGCCTCGCCGCGCTGCCCGAGGACCCGCACGCCTACTGGGAGCGGCGCGCACGGCTGCCCTGGCACTGAGGAACCCGCAGCCCACCGGAGATGTGAGACGTCACTGCTCCGCGTGAGACATCAATGTCTCATGTGGGGTACTGTCGTCTCATGGCTGTCGACCGTGATCATGTACTGCGCAGTGCCGCGGCCCTGCTGACCCGCAAGGCGACCGCGACCCTGGACGAGGTCGCCAAAGCCGCGGGCATCAGCCGCGCCACGCTGCACCGGCAGTTCGCCGGCCGTGACGCCCTCGTCCGGGCACTGGAGGAGTACGGCATCCAGGAGTGCGAGGCCGCCCTGCGCGCGGCCCGGCTCGAGGAGGGCCCGGCGAGCGACGCCCTGCGCCGGCTCGTGGCCGAGATCGAGCCGCACGCCGGTCTGCTGGCCTTCCTCCACACCGAGAACCAGCTGTTCGAGGGAGAGGACCTCAACGAGGGCTGGACCAGGATGGACGAGCGGCTCGGCGCACTCTTCCGGCGCGGCCAGGAGAACGGCGAGTTCCGTATCGACCTCACCCCCGCCTGGCTCACCGAGGCGAGCTACGGCCTGCTCGTCTCCGCCTCCTGGGCGGTGACCGACGGCCGGATGGCCCCCAACGACTTCACCCGCATGATCACCGAGCTGCTGCTCGGCGGCGTGCGGCGCCCGCACGACGCACCGGGGAGGACCCCCGCATGACCGGCATCCCGCACACGGAGGACCGCGGCGGACCGGTGAAGGGCCGGCCGGGCCGCTGGCCGGCGCTCGGCGTGCTGGTGCTCACCGTACTGCTGGTGGCCGTCGACGCGACCGTCCTCGGCCTCGCCACCCCGTACATCAGCGAGGACCTCGCGCCCACCGGCACCCAGCTGCTGTGGATCGGCGACATCTACTCCTTCGTGATCGCCGGCCTGCTCGTCTCCATGGGCAGCCTCGGCGACCGCATCGGCCGCAAACGCATCCTGCTGTACGGCGCCGCCGCCTTCGGCGCCGTCTCCGTGCTGAACGCCTACGCCACCACGCCCGAGACGATGATCCTCGCGCGTGCCCTGCTGGGCGCCGCCGGAGCCACCCTGATGCCGGCCACCCTCGCCCTGATCCGCAACCTCTTCCACGATCCGCGCGAACGCAGCCTCGCCGTCGGCATCTGGGGCGCGACCGCCTCCGCGGGCACCGCGGTCGGGCCGATCCTCGGCGGTTTCCTGCTGGAACACTTCTGGTGGGGCTCGGTCTTCCTGATCAACCTGCCGGTGATGGCGGTCCTGGTCCTGGTCGGCATCAGGCTGCTCCCCGAGTCGCGCAACCCCAGTCCCGGCCCCTGGGACCTGCCCGGCGTCCTCCTGTCCATGGTCGGCCTGGTCGGCGTCGTGTACGCGGTGAAGGACGCGGCGGCCCACGGCCCCGGCCTGTCGAGCCTGGCCGCGGCGCTGCTCGGCGCGGGCGCCCTGCACGGATTCGTCCGCCGCCAGCTCACCCTGCCGGCCCCGCTGCTGGACATGCGGCTGTTCCGCAACCGGGGCTTCAGCGGTGCCGTCCTGGCCGACCTGCTGACCATCTTCGGACTGGCCGGACTGGTGTTCTTCCTCTCCCAGTACCTGCAACTGGTCCAGGGAAGGCGCCCGCTGGAAGCCGGCCTGGCCGAACTGCCCGCCGCCATCGGCGCGGTGGCGGCGGGCCTGGTCGCGGGCCGAGCCGCCCGGCGCTTCTCGGTGCGGTCGGTGGTCTCCGGCGGACTGGCCGCCATAGGCCTCGCGCTGGCCGCGCTGACGACGCTCGGCCAGTCCACCGGCTACCCGCTGCTGGGCGCCGCGCTGCTGGTGGTCGGGGCCGGCGCGGGTTTCGCGTTCACCGTCACCGCCGACGTGATCCTCACCGCCGTGCCGGGGGAACAGGCGGGCGCGGCGTCCGCCGTGTCCGAGACGGCGTACGAACTCGGCGCCGCGCTCGGCATCGCCCTGCTCGGTTCGATCGTGACCGGTGTCTACCGGGACTTCACCGGCCCGGCGGGCACCCCGGCCGCGGCGCACGAGTCGCTCGGCGGCGCGGTGGCGGCGGCCTCGACGCTCCCCGCCCCCACGGCGCAGGCCGTGCTGGACGCCGCCCGGCAGTCCTTCGTCGACGGGCTGACGCTCGCGGCGGGCGTGGGCGCGGCCGTCCTCCTGGCCGCCGCGGCGGCGGCCTGGTTCCTGCTGCGCGGCCGGCGCCTGGAGGACGGGACCGGGGAGAGCACGGAGACCGCCGGGGACACCGCCGGGGCCGGGCGCCCGTAGGACCTGCCGGTCACCCGCGGGGCCCGCCCGGCGTCCGGCGGTCGCCCGGCCGGGCTCGCGCGGGACCCCGTCACGGGACCGCTTCGGGCCCGCTCCGCCGGACGGGCCTCAGGCCGCCTTCGCCTTGCTGGCGTACATGTCCACGTACTCCTGCCCGGACAGGCGCATGACCTCCGTCATCACCGAGTCGGTCACGGCCCGCAGGATGTAGCGGTCGCGGTCCATGCCCTCGTAGCGGGAGAACTCCATCGCCTCGCCGAAGCGGACCGTGACCCTGCCCGGCCGGGGCAGGCCCGCGCCGCCCGGCTGGAGCTTGTCGGTGCCGATCATGGCGAACGGGACGACGGGCGCGCCCGTCATCAGGGTGAGCCGTGCGATACCGGTCCGGCCCCGGTAGAGACGGCCGTCGGGGGAGCGGGTGCCCTCCGGGTAGATGCCGAAGACCTTGCCCTCGTCCAGCACCCGACGCCCCGTCATCAGCGCCGCGACCCCGCCCCGGCCGCCGTCGCGGTCGACCGGGATCATGCCGACGCCGGTGAAGAACCAGGCCATCAGCCGGCCCTTGAGCCCCTTGCCGGTGACGTACTCGTCCTTCCCGATGAAGAAGACCTGGCGGTCGCAGACCAGCGGCAGGACCATCGAGTCGATGAAGGTGAGGTGGTTGCCCGCCAGGATCACCGGACCGTCACCCGGAATGTGCTCCAGGCCCTCCACCCGTGGGCGGAACATCAGGCGCATGACCGGGCCGAGCACTGCCTTGATGAGTGCGAAGCGGGACAACGGGTCCTCCGGTGTCGGGAATGCGGTATGAGTCTGTGCAGGTGAGGACATTACTCGCGGCCCAGGGGGCGCCGCACGTCGGGTTCACCCGGGTATCGCACGGTGTCCACGCGTGCTCACCTGCGGTGACACGGCATCGGAGCCCGCGATCCGCGTGCCGGGATGTGAGGCATGTCGCGTCCGGGGAGCCGGCGCCGGCCGGGGCCCGGCCGCCGTCGGTCCGCAATCCGGGCACGGCCCGGAGGGAACCACGTGCGGCCCCCGGCCCGCGGAAGGCGCGCCGCCGGCCCTCCGATCCGTCGGGTACCCCGGCGCAGTGCCCCCGAACCCGACGGAATGTCAGACTTTCCGCCCCGTGCGCCCGTTCGGGTCGCAGTTCACCCGTGCGGCATCCCGTGTCCCCGTGTCACCCGCGTGTTCCGGCCACGGTCTCCCGTACGTCATGGACGCGCCCCTACGATCACCCCGCACTGACGGCCAACGGCAGGAGGGTCCCCATGGGAACGCAGGAGTCGGACGAGCGGACGGACACGACGGCGGCCGGTGGCACCGGACGGCGCGCGCTCCTGGGCGCGGCGGTGCTCGGCGCGGGCGGCGCGGTCCTCGGACTGGGCGGCACGGCGAGAGCCGCCGAGGCCCGGCCCGGCGCGTCCCGGCGCGGCGGCGGACGAGGGCTCGAGAGCCTGCCCGTCCCGACGGTCATCGGCCACCGGGGCGCCAGCGGATACCGGCCCGAGCACACCTTCGGCGCCTACGACCTGGCCCTCGACCTGGGCGCCGACATCGTCGAGGCCGGCGACCTGGTGCCCACCAGGGACGGCCACCTCGTCTGCCGGCACGAGCCGGAGATCGGCGGCACCACGGACGTCGCGGACCACCCCGAGTTCGCCGGCCGCGAGCGCACGAAGCTGCTCGACGGCGTCTCCGTCACCGGCTGGTTCACCGAGGACTTCACCCTCGCCGAACTCAAGCGGCTCCGCGCCGTCGAGCGCATCCCGGCCAACCGCCCGCACAACACCCTCTACGACGGCCGCTGGGGGATCCCCACCTTCGAGGAGGTGCTCCGCTGGCAGAACGAGCAGACCCGCAAGCGCGGCAAGCAGGTCTGGATCTACCCCGAGCTCAAGCACCCCACCTACTTCCGCAAGCTGGGCCTGGGCACCGAGGAACTCCTCGCCCGGCTGCTGCGCAAGCACGGCAAGGACAAGAGGAACTCGCCCGTCATCATCCAGTCCTTCGAGCCCACCAGCATCCGGCGGATGAGCCGGCTCGTCGGCAACCCGCTCGCCGTGCTGCTCTCCGGCGCGAACAGCCGCCCCTGGGACTTCGTGGAGAACGGCGACCCGCGCAAGGTGGCCGACCTCATCACCCCGAAGGGGCTCAAGGAGATCGCCTCCTACGCGCAGGGCATCGGCCCCACCCTGGACCTGGTCATCCCCAGGGACGCGGCCGGGAAGCTCACCGAGCCCACCACCCTGGTCCGTGACGCGCACCGGGCCGGCCTGATCCTGCACCCCTACACGATGCGCAACGAGAACCCCTTCCTGCCCGCGGACTTCCGCAGGGGCGGCGACCCCGACGCCTACGGCGACGTCTTCGGCGCCTTCCACGCCTACTTCGCCACCGGCATCGACGGCGTCTTCACCGACCACCCGGACACCGGTCTGCTGGCCCGCGAGGACTTCGTCAACGGCTGAGCCGCCCTGCCCCGGCCGGGGTGAATCCCGGCCGCCCCGGCAACCCCGCCGGGGCGGCCGGCGTCGTTGCGCACATGACGCACGACCTGGTCACCGCCCTCCGTCCCCTGCTCACCGCGGAGGCCTCCGCCGAGGCGTACGCGTCCGGCACCGAACCCGCCGACCTGGAACAGGCGGTCTGGCTGCGCCTGCTGGAGCGCCTCGACGCGCACGACCCGCCGCACGACCCGACGGCCTGGCTCCGCCGGGCCGTCCGCACCGAGGCCCGCCGCGCCCGCCGCACCGTCCGGCACGAGACGCCGTGGGCCGGCGACCCCGCCGCCACCGCCGCCACCGGCGGGGGCGACCCCGAACTCCTCGTGCTGGCCGCCGCCCGCCGCCGCGCCCTGCGGGACGCGGTGCGCCGGCTCCCCGGCCGCTGCCCCCGGCTGCTGGAGGCCCTGCTGTCCCCGCACGACCCGACATACCGGGACATTGCAAGGGAGTTGGGTATCTCACAGGGCAGTCTGGGGCCGGAACGCTCCAGATGTCTCGGTTGTCTGCGTCGTTTGCTCGCGCCGGAGGTTGCGTCCGGCTGAGGACGGGGATAGGAGTGGGGGACCACAGGTGATCAGGTGAGCGGGAGGCGTGCGCACATGGGCATGAGCGTGACCATCTCTGCGGCGACGGAGCAGGACGCCGAGCAGATCTTCAGGTTGCAGTACCTGTGCTTCCAGAGCGAGGCGGCGCTGTACGGGAACTACCGCATCGCCCCGCTCGTCCAGAGTCTGGACTCGGTCCGCGAGGAGGTCGCCGCCGACCTGGTCTTCGTCGCCCGGCTCGGCGACGAGATCGTCGGCTCGGTGCACGGCAGGAGCACCGAGGACGCCGCCGCGGCCATCGGCAAGCTCTGTGTCCACCCCCGTCTCCAGGGCCACGGCATCGGCGCCCGGCTGCTGCGCGCCGCCGAGTCCGCCCTCGCCGACGAGCGGGGCGCCAGGATGTTCCGCCTCCAGGCCGGCCACCGCAGCGAGAGCAACCTCCAGCTGTACAGCAAGGTCGGCTACCAGCGGGTCGGGACGTCCCGGGGCACGGACGGCGTGCCGATGATCGTCCTGGAGAAGACGGCGGACTCGTACGCGGCCACCGCCTGACGGGCCCGGCGCCGGACGGGGCGGCGGAGCCCCGCCACTCCGTCCGGCCGGAGCCCGTCCGTTACGCCGCGCGGGCCCTGCGCAGCCAGTACAGCGCGGTGAGGGGCAGCAGGACGGGGATGAACAGGTAGCCCATCCCGTAGTCCGACCACACGGTCGCGTCGGGGAAGGCGGACGGGTCCACCAGGGTCCAGGTGCCGACCGTCAGGACGCCCACCAGCTCGGCCGCGCAGCACACCAGCGCCGCCCTGCGGGCCCTCTCCCCGCCGCGGACCAGGGTGTACGTGATGAAGCCGTAGACCACCCCGGCGATCGCGGAGAGCGAGTAGGCGAGCGGTGCCCGGTCGAACTCGGTGGCGATCTGGTAGACGGAACGCGACACGGCGCCGACGACCATCACCCCGTACAGCCACACCAGCAGCAGTCCGGGCCCGCCGGCCAGCCGGGTCCCGTCCGGCCTCCGCCCCGGTTCCTGTTCCGTCACGGTCGTCTCAGCCCTTCCAGATGTCGTAGAGCCGCACCTCGAGCACGGCCAGCACGACACCGCTCGCGGCCACCGTGACGGAGCCCCACCGGGTGCGCTCGGCCAGCGACATGAAGCCCGCCGCGGGGACGCACGCGAACGAGCCCAGCAGATACGCCACGAAGATGACCGTCCCCTGCGCCGGCTCCTCGCCCCGGGCCAGCCACACGACCCCGACCACCAGCTGAACCAGTGTCAGCAGGGTGACCACGGCCATGCCGATGAAGTGCCAGTCCTTCGTCGGCTGGTCGCGGTAGGCGGCCCAGCCGCACCAGGCGGCGAGCAGCAGCGCGGCGACACCGGTCGCCAACGTCAGGGCATCAAGCATGGCAGCGACCCTATTACGCCCTGATCGCCCCACCGCGCCCGACCCCGCCGCGCACCCGTACACCCGCGCACGCGCGGCGGGGCCGGGCACGCGCACGGCCGCGCACCGGGGCACCGTAGGGTCGATGGCATGACCATCCATGCCCAGGCCCTCCTGTTCGACAACGACGGCACCCTCGTCTCCTCCCTCGAATCCGTGCAGCGCTGCTGGACCCGGTGGGCCGTGGAGTACGGGATCACGGCCGAGGAGTTCGGGCGGATCGAACTGCACGGCCGCCCCGCCGTTCGGCACGTCCTCCACCTCCAGGTCCTCGATCCGCGCGACGGCCTCGGGCACGATCCGGGCGGGCAGCAGGTCGGCGGCTATCTCGGCGGCGGGGCGGCCGTGCAGT
>NZ_LIRG01000521.1 GCF_001419695.1 Streptomyces prasinopilosus | reverse complement strand
CGGGCCTCCCCGCCTCCCGCGCGGGCCCGGGCGCCCGGCGCACGGCACCCGCCACCTGCGGGACCCCCGACTCCGGCACGGGATGCCGCACGGCTCCGGAGCGTCGTTAGAGTGGTCGTCCGACCGGGTCACGGTGTCCTCCGCGGCCCGGCGCGGTTCCGGTGCGAGAACGACGACTAGGAGACACAGGTGCCTGAGCACGAAGCGGGCGGACCACTGGGAACGCCGACGCTCGAGATCAGGGACTTCCTGCGGCGCAGGCGTGAGCAGATTGCGCAGCGGTGGGCCGACGAACCCCTGTTCCGTACGGTGTTCACCCTGTCGCGCGACGAAGCGGTCGAGGCCGGCAAGGCCGTGGTCGACGCCCTGGCCCAGGTGGCCGACGCGCGGCGGGTGGAGGATTCGGACGCCGTCGGATTCCTCGGTGTGCGGGAGCAGTTGGCGCGGATGAGCACGTCCCGTTCCCGGGCGGGCCTGTCCCTCACGCAGGTGTCGAACGAACTGGCCGCCCTGTGGCCGCCGGTCGACGACCTCCTGACCGCCGAACTGGAGGAGAGGCCGGCCGAGGAGCTGCGGGCCTGCACGACCACGCTGAGCACGCTCATGGGCACCCTGCGCGTGGTGGCCGTGCAGACGGCGCTGCACGAGGGACAGGCGCTCATCGACCGGCAGCGGCTGCAGCTGCTGGAGGTGGCGACACCGGTCATCAGACTGTGGGACGGGATCGTCGCGGTCCCGCTGATCGGGACGCTCGACAGCGCCCGCAGCCAGGTGGTGATGGAGACGCTGCTGAACGCGGTGGTCGACCAGCACGCGCGGTTCGCGATCCTCGACATCACCGGGGTGCCGACGGTCGACTCGCTGGTGGCGCAGCACCTGATGAAGACGGTCGCGGCGGCCCGGCTGATGGGCGCGGAGTGCGTCGTCTCCGGCATCCGCCCGGCGATCGCGCAGACCATGGTCCACCTGGGCCTCGACCTCGGCTCCGTACTCACCCGGGCGAGCCTCGCCGACGCGCTGGGCTACTGCCTGCACGAGCTGGGAGTCGCCGTCTCGAGTCCCGCGGCCGGCAGTGCGGTCCGCCGGTGAACGAGGCGTACCCCCGCCCCGAGGCGGGACACGTGCCGGTGCTGAGACTCGGCGACATCCTGCTGGTGACCCTCCAGGGCGACCTGCACGACAGTACGGCTCAGCAACTGCAGCAGGACCTGTCGGAGACCATCGTGAGCGCCGGGGTCACGGGGGTGGTGATCGACATCTCCGGCGTGGAGATCGTCGACTCCTTCCTCGGCCGGGTGCTCGCCGAGATCGCGGCGCAGGCGTCCCTGCTCGCCGCGCGGACCGTGGTGGCCGGAATGCGGCCCGCGGTCGCCATCACCCTGGTGGAACTGGGCCTGACCCTGCCGGGACTGCTCACCGCGCTCGACACCCAGGCGGCGATGGCACTGCTCGAGCAGCCCGTCGTGCTGTCGCACGCGGGCCGTACGCGCCGGGAGCGTGCGTGATGTCCACCGCCTCGGAGATCGAGGCCTGCCTGCCCATCCGTTCGGACATGGACCTGGTGTGGGTGCGCCAGCACGTGCGGCAGGCGGCCGCCCTGCTCGGTTTCGGCCTGGTGGACCAGACGAAGCTGGTCACCGCGGCCAGCGAGCTGGCACGCAACACCCTGGTGCACGGCGGGGGCGGACAGATGGAGGCCGCCCCGGTGACCGCCGGGTTCGGCCACGGGCTGCGGCTGACGTTCAGCGACAGCGGGCCGGGCATCCCCGACCTCGACCGGGCGCTCAGTGACGGCTTCACGTCCGGCGACGGACTGGGGATGGGCCTGGGCGGCGCCCGCCGCCTCGTGCACGAGTTCGAGGTCGAGAGCGCGGAAGGGGCGGGGACCACGGTGCGGGTGATCTCGTGGGTGAACCGGCCGCCCCGGGGACGGGAGGAGGGCTGATGCCCCGCGTCTGGGACGTACCGGTGCGGGACTCCACCCGCGTGCGGGACGTCCGCGTCGCCGCCGAGGAGGCGGCGGCCCTGGCCGGTCTCGACGAGCGGGGCACCTCGGCCGTGTCCCTGGTGGCCACGGAGCTCGCCACCAATCTCGTCAAGCACGCGCGGGACGGTGAGGTGCTCGTCGACGTGGTGGAGCCCGCCGTGCTGCGCGAGGGCGGGCAGGAACGGGTCGTGCAGATCGCCGCGCTCGACCACGGGCCCGGGATCGCCGATGTGGCCGGGGCGCTGCGGGACGGGTTCAGCACGACCCGTTCGCTGGGCGCGGGCCTCGGCACCTGCCGGCGGCTCTCGGACGACTTCGGCCTGCACAGCGTCCTCGGCCGGGGCACGGTGGCGGTGGCCCGCGTGGGGCGCGCCGCGTCCCCGGCGCCCGGCGGGGACGGCCGGGACGACGGCCCCCGGATGCCGGTGGTCCGTGCCGGCGGGGTCAACGTCCCCTACGCCGGAGCCGACCACTCGGGGGACGCCTGGACCTGGGTCAGGTACGGGGACCGGCACACCCTGATGCTGGCGGACGGGCTGGGGCACGGGCCCGAGGCGGCCCGCGCCTCGACCGCCGCGGTGGACGCGGTGCGCGGCCGGCCCGATCTCGGTCCCGCCGAGCTGCTGCGTCTGCTGCACGCGGAGCTGGGCGCCACCCGGGGCGCGGCCGTCGCGGTGGCCCAGCTGGACGCCCGGTCCGGACGGCTGCGGTTCGCCGGGATCGGCAACATCGGGGCCCGGATACGGGAGGGCGACCGGTGGCGGGCCCTGCTCTCCAAGCCGGGCATCGTCGGGGCCCACCGGCCCGGCACCGTCCGTGAGGACGAGTGCGCGTGGTCCGCCGACAGCATGCTGTTCCTGCACACCGACGGCCTGCCCAGCCGCTGGACGCCACCGTCGGATCCGGGTGCGGTCCCGGCCGACCCGGCCGTGGCGGCGGCCCTGGTGATCCGTGACGCGGGTAGCGCCGCCCGCCCGGTGCGGGACGACACCGCGGTGGCCGTCATGACCTCCTCCCCGTTGGACCGTCCATGACGCACACATGGCAGATCGGCTGCGTGAGCGACGCGGCGGCCGCGCGCGCGGCCGCCGCGCGGCTCGCCGTCCGCCACGGGGTTCCGGCCCTCGAGCGGGCCCGCCTGGCCTCGGCGCTCGGCGCCCGGCTGCGGCAGTGCCTCGCCGAGGGCGGCACCTGGCGGCTCACCCTGGGCGTGTGCGGCACGGACGGCGGCGGGGACGCCCTGCACGCCGTGCTGACGCCCCTTGCCGACGCGTCCGCCGCCGGCGGGGGAACACGCTGGGAGAGGACGGTCCCGCTGCCCGCGGCGGACCGGCCGGGCGGCGACGCCGACAGCGACAGCGACAGCGACAGCGACAGCGACAGCGACATGGTGTCCGGCGACGATCCGGTGGCCCTGTCCCGGGCGCTGCTGAACGCCGACGCGGACACCGGCCTGGTGCTCGACCGGCTCGCCGAGCAGGAGGCGCTGGTCGCCTTCCACCGGGACGAGCTGCACCAGACCAACCAGGGCGTCCTGGCCCTGCACGCCGAGCTCGACGCGGCGGGCCGCGCCCAGCGGGAGGCGTTCGCCGCCGAACGCAGGGCGCGCGAGGAGGCGGAGGACGCCCGCCGCAGGCTGACGTTCCTGGCGGACGCCAGCGCCGTGCTGAACACCTCGCTGAACCACGGCGAGATCGTGCGCCGGCTGCCCGAGCTGCTGGTGCCGCGGTACGCGGCCGAGGTCAGCGTCTGGCTGTTCGACGAGGAGGACGATCCGCACCGTCCCGCGCCCCGTCCGGCCGCGATGGTGCGCGCGGCCCGCACCGGCCGGCCGCAGTACGCCGCCGACCATCCCGGAGGGCTGCGCGGCGTGGACGACCAGCCGCCCTCCGTCCTCCACCCCGACCGGCCCCTGCTGTGCGTCCCGCTGCTGACGCACCGGGCGCCGCTGGGCGTGCTCATGCTGTCGCCGCCCGGTGAGCGCTGGGACCCGGACGACGCGGTGATGCTGATCGAGCTCACCCGCAGGGCCGGTATCGCCATCGACAACGCCCGCCGCTTCGAGCACAACCGGGACATCGCGGAGACGCTGCAGCGCGCCCTGCTCACCGAACTGCCCACGACACCGGGGCTGGGTCTGGCCGCGCGGTACCTGCCGGCCACCCACGGCATGAACATCGGCGGCGACTGGTACGACGCCTTCCACCGGCCGGACGGGAGCCTGATCACGGTCATCGGCGACGTGACCGGGCACGGGCTGCACGCGGCGGTCATGATGAGCCAGTTGCGCACCGCGCTGCGCGCCTACGCCGTCGACGACGGCAGTCCCGGCCGGCTGCTGACCCGGCTGCACAAGTTCCTGCACCGGCTCCAGCCCAACCTGTACGCCACGGCGGTCATCGCCCGGTTCCATCCGGACGAGTCCACGCTGACGTGGGCCGCCGCGGGGCACCCGCCGCCGGTGCTGCGGCTGCCCGACGGGCGGGTGCGCGCCCTGGACGCCAAGCCGGGCGCGATGCTCGGCATCCCGCTGGAGCAGGAGATCGCCGACCACACCGAGCGGGTGGGACCCGGCTCGACGCTGGCGCTCTACACGGACGGGCTGGTCGAGCGCCGCGCCGAGGGCATCGATCCGGGCATCGAACGGCTCGTGGCCGCGCTCGGCTCGTTCGGCCCCGCGGAGCTCGACGCGGACCTGGAGGACGCGGCGGACCGGATCCTGCATCCCCTCCTCAGCGACTCCGTGCGCGACGACGACGTCTGTCTGCTGCTCTGCCACCTGCAGGGCTGACCGCCGCCCGCCGGTCCCCTCCCCCGGGCCGCCGGCCGGTGACCGGGGGTGTCCGTCCGGGTGTGTCCTCCCTGTGGCCGGGCACCCACCGTACGGGCGCGGGAACCCGCGCCCCGCCCGCACCACGGTTCTCCCGGTGCGCTCCGGCACCGGTGCGGGCATCGTGGTGCTGAACGCGTGCGCGTGCCGGACCGGTGTCCGGACCCGGCCCGGGGCGTCGCCGTGATCGTGGTGCGCCGCGGTCGAAGAGGCGCGGGGCCGCGGTCCGCGGACGGGTGAGGGGCGCCGGCGTTCGGGACGGACCGCGCGGAGCCGCAGAAAGGGATGAACACCGTGACACGACCCAGGATCCTGGTGGTGGGCGCAGGCTTCGCCGGAGTGGAGTGCGTCCGCAGACTGGAGCGGAGGCTCTCCCCCGGCGACGCCGAGATCACCCTGGTGACGCCGATCTCCTACCAGCTCTACCTGCCGCTCCTCCCCCAGGTCGCCTCCGGTGTGCTGACCCCGCAGTCGATCGCGCTGTCGCTGCGCCGCAGCACGAAGTACCGCACCCGGATCATCCCGGGCGGCGCCATCGGCGTGGACCTGAAGGCCAAGGTCTGCGTCATCCGCGGCATCACCGGCCGGATCCTCAACGAGCCGTACGACTACATCGTGCTGAGCCCCGGCAGTGTCACCCGCACCTTCGACATCCCCGGGCTCACGGACCACGCGTTCGGCATGAAGACACTGGCCGAGGCCGCCTACATCCGCGACCACGTCATCGCCCAGCTCGATCTCGCCGACGCGAGCGAGGATCCGGACGAGCGGGCCTCGCGGCTGCAGTTCGTGGTGGTCGGCGGCGGCTACGCGGGCACCGAGACCGCCGCCTGCCTGCAGCGGCTGACCCACGCCGCCGTCGAGCGCTACCCGCGGCTGGACCCGGGCCTGATCAAGTGGCATCTGATCGACATCGCGCCGAAGCTCATGCCCGAACTGGGCGAGAAGCTCGGGCGCAGCGCGCAGGAGATCCTCACCCGGCGCGGTATCGAGATCTCGCTCGGCGTCTCCGTCGCGAAGGCGGGGCCGACGGAGGTCACCTTCACCGACGGCCGGGTGATCCCCACCCGCACCCTCATCTGGACGGCCGGCGTGGTCGCCAGCCCGCTGATCGCCACGCTCGGCGCGGACACCGTGCGCGGACGGCTCGCGGTCACCGCGGACATGTGCGTGCCGGGCGAGGACGGGGTGTTCGCCCTCGGTGACGCCGCGGCGGTGCCCGACGACGCCAAGGGGGTGGAGGGCGCGGTGTGCCCGCCGACCGCTCAGCACGCCATGCGGCAGGGCAGGCAGGTGGCCGACAACGTCATCGCGACGCTCACCGGCCGGCCGCTTCGGCCGTACCACCACAAGGACCTCGGGCTGGTCGTGGACCTCGGCGGCACCGACGCCGTCTCCAAGCCGCTCGGCGTGGAGCTGCGGGGGCTGCCCGCCCAGGTGGCGGCCCGCGGGTACCACTGGTCGGCGCTGCGCACCAATGTGGCCAAGACGCGGGTCATGACCAACTGGCTGCTGAACTCGATCGCCGGCGACGATTTCGTGCGGACCGGCTTCCAGGCCCGCCGGCCCGCCAAACTGCGGGACTTCGAGTACACGGACGTCTACCTGACTCCGGAGCAGGTGCGGGCGCACGTCGGGGAGGCGGGCCTGTCCGTGCGGTGACCCGGCCGCCGCGGCCGGTCGCGCCCCTCCGCGGCTCCCCCCGGCCGTGTCCCGGCCGGGGGGAGCCGTCCGGCGGACCGGTGGCGGTACGTGCCATGCTTGCCTTTTGATCAACGTGAGCTACGGGAGTGTGCGGCGGCGTGAAGGCGGCGGGGCTCTCGGTACGGACGCGGCTGCGGGACCGCCTGGCGGCGTCCGACCCCGGGATGCTGCGGATGACGGCCGGGCTGCGGATGGTGGGCTCCCTCGCGCTGACGCTGGCCGTGCTCGCCGTGGCGGGAGCCGGGGTCACCCAGCTGGTGGCGGGGGCGATGACCACGACGGTCGCCAACTTCGCCATCCGGGAGAAGCGGCGCGGGGCCCAGGCCGTCACGCTCGCCCTCGGCCTGCCGGTGGCGATGGGCTCCGTGTCGCTGGCCGCCGTGCTGAGCGAGCGGACCACCGTCGAGGACCTCTTCTTCGTGGTCCTCGTCTTCTGCGCGGTGTACGCCCGCCGGTTCGGCGACCGCGGGACCGGACTCGGGCTGATCGCCTTCCAGGTCTATTTCGTGTCCCTGTTCATCGGCGCGTCCGTGGACGGGCTGCCAAAGGTCTGGGCCGCGCTGGCCGTCGCGTTCGGATGCAGTGCCCTCGTCCGGTTCGTCATCGTGCCGGTGACCCCGGCCGGGCTCCTCGCGCGGCTGCGGGACGCCTTCCGTGCCCGGCTGGCGCAGCTCGTGACGGCTCAGGTGGCGCTGCTGGACGCCGACGGCGACGCAGTGGACCAGGCCCTGGCGGACGTCCGCGCGGGCACGGCCCGGCTGCACGAGACGGCTCTGATGATCCAGACCCGGCTGGAGCGGGGCACCCCCGACGCGTCGTCGGCGCGGCTGGTGCAGCGCCGGATCGCGGACGCCGAGATCTCCGCCGAGCGGCTCGGCCTGCTGCTGCTCACCTCCCGCAGCGCCGAGCGCGCGGACACGCTGACCCTGCACCTTCCGGG
>NZ_LIRG01000520.1 GCF_001419695.1 Streptomyces prasinopilosus | reverse complement strand
CCAAGCCCGAGCACCCGCTGCACCTGGTCCAGGTAGTGCGGGATCTCCAGCGGGTGCTCGGGCTTGGTCGAGTAGCCGTGGCCGATGAAGTCGATCGCGTAGACGTTGAAGTGCTCCGCGTGCGCGGCCAGGTTCCGCACGTACGCCTCGGCGTGCCCGGTGATCCCGTGCAGCATCAGCAGCAGCGGCTTGTCCGGGCTGCCCGACTGCAGGAACCGGGTCCGGTACGGCCCCGTCTCCAGGTATCCCTGCCGGAACTCGACCTGCGCCAGGTCCGACCACACGCTCGTGTACGTCATCGTCTTCTCCTTGGAACTCGGATCCCGGCCGGGCCCGGCTCGTGGACTCGGCCCGGCTCGTGGGCCCGGTTGGTGGGCCCGGGGCGGTGGCCGGGATCAGGTGGGGGCCGGGGTCAGCCGGCGGCCGGGCCGGCCGGGTGCTCGGCGAGGAACCCGAGCACCAGCCGGGTGAACTCGGAGGCCCGCTCGTACGGCACCCACAGGCCGGTGCGCTTGAACAGGTGCAGCTGGGCGTCGGGGATCTGCCGGAGCAGGAAGAGGGCGTTGTCGAAGCCCTGCACCCGGTTCTCGGTGCCCCAGACGATCAGCGTCGGCACCTCGATCCGGCCCAGCTCCTGCCACAGCGGCTCGGCCGGCACGCCCGCCGACTCGGCGCCGGCCCGGCGCTCCTCGCCGCCGGCGACCGACTCCAGGTACCGCTCCTCGACGAGCTCGTCGGTGACCAGCCCGGGATCGGACATCATCATCCGCAGGTAGGCGCGCATCTTCTCCCGCGACGGGCCCTCGCCCGCGTAGTAGGAGCGGATCGCCTTCTGCCCCTCGGACGGCACCGCGCTGAACAGGGGGACCCCGCCGGCACTGGAGACCAGCACCAGGCGGTCCACGCGTTCGGCGTGGTGCAGGGCCATCGCGATCGCGACCGCGCCGCCGGTGGCCAGACCGACCACGCTCGCCCGCTCGACGCCCAGCTCCGAGAGCATCGCGGCGAACACGTCGGCGTAGGGCCGGTACTTGCCGCCGGACAGCTCGATGGCGTCGGAGCGGCCGTAACCGGGCAGGTCGACGACCAGGACCCGGGCGTGCCGGGACAGCTCGGCGATGTTGCTGCCGAAGTTGCCCCAGCCCGACGCCCCGGGCGCCCCGCCGTGCACGCACAGCAGGACCTCCGGGCCGGTGCCCGCCTCGTGGTAGTGGACGCGGGTGCCGCCGACCGTGACGAACCGGGAGGTGGACTCGCGGGTGAGCGGCTCGCGGGCCTCCGGGGCTCCAGGGGTCCGAGGGGCTTGCGGGGTCTCCCCGGGGAGCCGCTCGCGGGTGCCGGCCGCCATCAGACCTTCACCGCCGCCGGCATCTCGCCGCCGAAGTAGTTCATGCCGTAGGCCTGGTACAGCGGGCCCGCGTAGTTCTGCACGTGGTGCAGGGCGCTCTGGCAGTCCCGCCACATCCGCTGCATCGGGTTCCTCGCGTGCAGCTGCGACCCGCCGCTGACCTTGAAGATCTCGTCGGCGGCCGCGGCCGCGCGGTGCGAGGCGGAGACCTGGTTGCGGCGGATCGCGGCCCGCTCGGACAGGGTGAGCAGCCGCCCGGAGGAGACGATGTCGAACGCCCGGTCCATGTCGTGCAGGACGTGGCCGATGCTGGCGTCGATGTCGGCGGCCGCCGGAGCCAGCACGGACAGCTGGAACGGGTCGCGGCTGGCCGAACCGAACCGGCTGCTGCGCTCCCGGGTCCACCTGACGTACGCGGCCAGGGTGCCCTGGGCCAGCGCGATCGTCGCCGTGGTGACGGCGCCGGAGAAGACCACGTTGCGCGGCATCGAGTACAGCGGCGCGTCCCGGCCCGCGACCGACCCGGCGCTGCCGTCGGTGACCGGGTTCGTCCGGATCAGCCGGTGCTCGGGCACGAAGGCGTCCTTGACGACGATGTCCTTGCTGCCGGTGCCGCGCAGCCCGATGACGTCCCAGGAGTCGTGCAGGATCTCGTAGTCGTCGCGCGGGATGACGAAGTGGATCGTCTCCCGGTCGGTGACGTTGCCCTCCTGGTCGGTGATCAGGCCGCCGATCATCACCCACCGGCAGTGGTCGGTGCCCGAGGAGAACGGCCAGCGGCCGTTGAAGACGTAGCCGCCCTCCACCGGCCGCGCCCGGCCCATCGGGGCGTACGGCGAGGCGACCCAGGTGTCGGGGTCCTCGCCCCAGATCTCGCGCTGCATCCGCGGATCGCCCTGGGCGAGCTCGTGCGGGTGCACGCCCACCACACCGGTGATCCAGCCGGCCGCGCCGTTGCGCTGCCCGATCTCGTAGGCGGTGCGCAGGAACTCGGTCGGGTGCGACTCGAAGCCGCCGAAGTCGCGGGGCTGGAGCATCCGGATCACACCGGACTCGCGCAGCACGGCGGCGACCTCGTCGCTGACCCGGCCGAGTTCCTCGGAGACGGGTCCGTCGCTCTCCAGCAGCTCGGCGTGTTCCATCACGCGGTCGAGCACGGCGTTCATGGCGCCTTCCTCTCTGGTGGGGCAGTCGGGTCAGTGGTGGTCGACGGAGTGGTGGCCCCAGAAGTGCGCGGTGTCGTACCGCGTGGGCGTCCACGTCTCGTCGTCGATCTTGATGCCGCCGGTGCCGAACTCGAGCCCCACGTCGGACGGGGTCAGCAGGTAGAAGCTGACCATCCGGTCGTTGCTGTGCCGGCCGAACGTCTTCAGCAGCCGGTGCGGCTCGTCCTCGATGTGCTCCATCGCCCGGCCGATCACGTCGAGGTCGGTGACCTCGAGCATGAAGTGGCCCACCCCCAGCGGCCGGTTCCCCACCTTCGGGGTGAAGGCGAAGGAGTGGTGGCGGGGATTGCAGTGCAGGAACGTGGCCGCCAGGTCCGGGGCGAGGTCGATGTGGTCGGAGAGCCGGAAGCCCAGCACGTCGAGGAAGAGCGACTCGTAGCGGGCACGGTCCGAGACCACCTGCAGCACGTGCCCCAGCCCCTCGGTCCCGGCGACGAACTCCGCGCCGATCGGGGACGCGAACCGCGCCGAGGAGGTGCCGAGACCCCAGAAGACCTCGTGGTCGTAGCAGTCGTCGGGGTCCCGGAACCGGATCAGGTCCGAGACCATCCGCTCCTTGGCCACCGCCTCGCCCGGCCGGGTGACCTCGTACCCCGCGGCGGTCAGGCGCGCCTCCAGCTCGGCGAGCTCGGCGGGCCCCCCGGTCTCCCAGCCGACCGTGGTGACGCCGCCCCGCTCGCCGGGACGCACCTCGAGCCGGTAGGCCTTCTCGTCGACGCGGAACAGCAGGCGGTCGTCGCCGCGGCGGTCGGCCATCAGGCCGAGCACCCGTTGGCCGAAGTCCTGCCAGTGGTCGAGGTCGGTGGCCGTGAACCGCAGGTAACCCAGGGCGGTGACTCGGGCGGTCATGTCTCTCCTCGCAGTCGTTCTCTGTACGTGGGGGTCAGCCCAGCACCCGGTCCTGGCCGAACCGGATCTGGATCAGGTCGGCGACCTCGGCGGCCCGTTCGCGCACCTGCGCGCCCCACCGGGCGACGGTCCTGCCGTCGGCACCGGCCGGAGGGAAGGACATCCGCACCGCCAGCCGCGGGGCGCCGGCCATCGGCACCGCGACGGTGATCGAGCGGACGTCGTAGGTGCCGTCCGGGTCGAGGTCGGGCTCGTAGTAGTCGAGGTGGTCCAGGTGCATGCTGAGCACCTGGCGCCGGCGGCGCGGTGTCGCCTCGCCGTGGATGTAGCGGGTGACGTCCTGCCAGATCTCCCGGTCCGGGGCGTGGCCGACCAGGCAGAGCGAGTAGCCCTGGGCGGCGACCCGTTCCGCGAGCTCCCGGCAGCGTGCGCGTGACGCCTCGTCCTTGCGCGGCAGCCGGTCGAGCCAGCGGGCGAGGCCCGCCCCGTCGGCGGGGTCGAGGTGGACCGCGCCGACGGGCGGTAGGTGCGGCAGCCGCAGGCCGATCTCGAAGTAGGTCGGCGTCGCCGAACCCCGCTCGGTGCCGATCACCACGTCGTGGTCACCGATCGACGCGAGCAGCGAGACGTCGGCCGACTCCTCGGCGGCCAGGGCGGCCAGCGGCTCCATCGCCGCCTCGCTCAGCCGGGCGGCCCGGATCAGGTCGTGGTCGGCCGGGGCCAGGAACGACGAGGACGCGAAGCCGCCGAAGCCGCCCTGGAAGAAGAGCAGCGGACACGTCGGCCGCTGCACGTCCAGCGAGCGGACCTCGCCGAGCACGATGTAGTGGTCGCCGGCGTCCACCAGCTGGTGGTAGGCGCAGTCGATCCACGCGACCGAGTCCTCGAGGATCGGCGCGCCGGACGGCGAGGGCCGCCACCCGACCCCGGCGAACGACTCCGGGCCGCGCCAGCCCGTGACGAGGTCGGCCTGGTCGGCGGCGAGCACGTTGACGCAGAACGTGCTCGCCTCCCGCAGCCGGGCGAAGGTGCGCGAGGCGCGGTCCGGCATGAAGGCGACGAGGGGCGGGTCGAGCGAGACGGAGTTGAAGGTGCCCACCACCATCCCGATGTGCTCGCCGTCGTCGAGGGTCGCGGTGATCAGGGCCACCCCGGTGGGGTGGTGCCCGAGTGCCTCGCGGAACGCGTGCGGGTCGATCGCGGTCAGGGCCGCGCCCGTGGTCGGCTCAGACATCGCGGATCAGCCGGTAGACCTGGCTGCGCAGTTCGGCGAACCGCGGCAGCGCCTTGGTGGAGACCTGCTCGCGCGGGGCGGGGAGGTCCACGGTGAGCAGCTCGCGGATTCCGGCCGGCTTCCCGCCCAGCGCGAGCACCCGGTCGGAGAGGTAGACGGCCTCGTCGATGTCGTGGGTGACCAGGAGCACCGTGATGCCGAGGTGCTCGCGCACCCGCAGCAGCAGGTCCTCCAGGTCCGCCCGGGTCTGGGCGTCCACCGACGCGAACGGCTCGTCCATGACCACGACGGCCGGACGGTAGGCCAGCGCCCGCGCGATCGCGACCCGCTGCTGCATGCCGCCGGACAGCTGCCAGGGGTAGTGGCCGGTGAAGTCGGACAGACCGACCTCGGCCAGTGCCTCCAGGGCCGTCCTCTCCCGCTCGGCCTTGGCCAGGCCCGCCGACCGCAGCGGCAGCACCACGTTGCCGAGGACGCTGAGCCACGGCATCAGCGAACGGCTGTAGTCCTGGAAGACGATGGCCAGCCCGCGCGGCGGCGCGTCGATCCGCTGCCCGTCGAAGACCACCTCGCCCTCGCCGGGGCGGCGCAGCCCGGTCAGGCACTCCAGGAGCGTGGTCTTGCCGACGCCCGAGGGGCCGACGACGCACATCAGCTCGCCGCGGCCGACCTCGAAGTCCAGGCCCTCCAGGACCCGGCGCTCGCCGTAGCTGTGGCCCAGTCCGCGGATCCGCATGATCGGGTCGGAGGCACCGCCGTCCGGCTGCCCCTTGTCCAGGGTGGTCTGCGTCTTCATCGCTGGTCCTCCTTCTGCTTGGTGTGACCGTGGTGCCAGGCCAGCACCCGGGCCTCCACGAGTCCGAAGGCCTTGTTCGCCGCGTAGCCGATCAGGCCCAGCACGATCAGGCCGGTCCACATCGCGACGATGTCGAACGTGCGCTGCGAGTCGAGGACGAAGTAGCCGAGCCCGCCCGGACTGCCCACCATCTCGGTGAGCACCATCGCCACCACCGACATCGACAGCGCCACCCGGGCGCCGGCGAAGACCTGGGGCAGGGCGGCGGGGACGACGACGTAACGGATCCGGTGCCAGGTGCCGAGCCGGTAGCCGGACGCGACCCGGTGCAGGACCGGATCGACGGACCGGACGCCCTCCACGGTGTTGAGCAGGATCGGCCAGGTGGAGACGAAGGCGATGGTGACCACCTTCATGTCGTCGCCGGTGCCGAGCAGCAGCATCATGATCGGCAGCAGCGCCACGCTGGGCAGCGCCCGCATGAACTCCACCAGCGGCCGGGTCGCGTCCTCCAGCGCCGGGACGGAGCCGAGCAGCAGGCCGAGGACCACGGCGGTGGCGAACCCGACGCCGAAGCCGGTGGCCAGCCGGACCACGCTGGGCAGCGCGTCCTCGAGGAGGTGGTCGAAGAACCACAGGTCGACGAAACGGTCGGTGATCTCCGAGAGGGCCGGCCAGTACAGCGAGGTGCTGCCGGCGCTGAACCACCACCAGGCGGCGACCAGCAGGACCGGGAGCCAGATCTCCCGGGCGACGAGCGTGGCGGCCTTCAGTGCCCTGCTCATGCCGTACCTCCCTTGCGGACCGAGGGGTGCCACCACAGCACGCGGCGCTGCAGCAGCACGAAGACCAGGTTGAGCAGCAGTCCGAGGAACGCCGCGGTGAAGGAGTACACGAACGCCCGCCCGGTGTCGTTGATCTGCATCGCCTGCAGCAGGACGTAGCCGAGACCGTCGGAGCCGCCGAGGAACTCCGAACTGATCGCCATCAGCAGGGAGAGCGTCGCGGCGATCCGCAGGCCGACGAAGACGAACGGGAACATCGACGGCGCGATCAGGTGCCGCAGCAGGTGCCACCGCGTCAGGTGGTACGCCCGCCCGACCCGGCGCAGCTGGGGCGAGATCTCCCCGACCGCGTAGGAGGTCTGGATGACGACCGGCCAGACCGCCGAGACCAGGATCAGGACCAGCCCCAGGTCGCGGGTCGCGCCGAAGAGCAGCAGGAGCAGCGGCAGCAGCGCGATCGCGGGGACCGTCCGGCCGAAGTCGAGGAGCAGCTGGGTGCTGCGCCGGACGCGCTCGTCGGCACCGATCAGCAGACCCACCGGCACACCCACCAGCACGGCGAGTCCCAGCCCCAGCAGGGCCGTCTCGACCGAGGTGGCGATGTTCGACCAGTAGGCGCCGGTCCCGGCCAGGTCGACGGCGGTCCGGAAGCTCTCCGGAGGTGTCGGGAAGTCGCTGGAGGCCCCGGGCCCGAGGGCGAACAGGTGCCAGACGACGAGCGCCACGAGGATCGCCAGCAGCCGGTTGACCAGCCGCCGGACACCGGTGGGCACGGCTCCGGGCTCCGTACCGGCCGCGGCCGGCGCGGTCCTCGCCCCGGTCCCGGCCCGCCCGGGTCCCGTACCGGTCACGTCCGGTCCGGTCTTCGCGCCGGTCACGGCCCGACCAGCTTCGCCGCGTCCGGGGCACCCTTCTCGAACAGGTCGTACTTGTCCATGTACCGGACCGAGAAGTCGACGTCCTCGGTGGTCAGCGGCTTCTCGGCGTAGACCGGGAACGCGGCCTTCTCCAGGAGTCCGGCGTCCGCGTCGAGGACCTCGGCGGCGGTCCGCACCAGCAGCTCGCGGTCGTCGTTGACCATCGCGTTGCCCTCGCGCACCGCCTCGCCGAAGGCCTTGACGGTCTCCTTGTTCGCCTCGGCGAAGTCCCGGGTGGCGACCCAGACGTACGCCATCCCGCCGCCGCCGGAGTTGACCGGCCCGAGCGGGCGCAGGTCGCCCTTGGCGCGCTCCACCGTGCCCACCGGCTCGGGCGTGGTGGTCGCGTCGACCTGGCCGGACTTCAGGGCGGCCAGGGTGTCCGGGGACTCGACGAACTTGATGGAGGCGCTGTCGCCGCCCGCCTCGTCGACGGATCCGCGCAGGTCGACCCAGGGCGCGCTCTTGATCTGCGGCACCCCCACGGTCTTGCCGGTCAGGTCGGCCAGCGACTTGATCGGGGAGTCCTTCTCGACCCACACGTTGGCGAAGCTGAACTCCTCCTGGCCCTCGGGGATGCCCCCGTCGGTCGCCCCGGCGACGTAGACCAGGTCGACGCCCTGGCCCGCGGCGACGAGCGAGGTGGCGGTGTCCAGCAGGGCGAGGTCCACCTTGCCGCCGAGCAGCTGCGGGACCATCTCGGTGGACGTCTTCGCCGTGCTGGTCGTGACGTCCAGGCCGTGCTTCTCGAACACGCCCTCCTTGTCCGCGGCGAAGGCCGGGACACCGTTGAGCGAGGCGAAGACGGCGAGCTTGAGCGGTCCGTCGGCCGACGCGTCCGGGCCGGAGCCGTCGGAGGAGCAGGCGGTACACAGGGCCAGCGCCGCGACGGCGGTCGCGGCGAGAGCGCGAAAACGAGTGGAAGCCATGAGGGTCCAGTCCTTCTGTCGTGCCCGGCAGTGCGGCTCGTTCGGAGGTTGTGTCCGTGGCGGGCACGACGACAGTGGCAAAACGGGGCCCCCGAGTGGCCCGATCCCTCACCAATCGGAATTTCAACTCGGCTCCCGCGGAAACCTCGACGTAACGCGGGACGTCGCGTACGTTCCGTATACACATACGTTCTGGCTGAAAATGATCGGCCGACGGAGCACCGTACGCGGGTGGGATGGAGCCGAGATGAGCGAGATCAACGGCAAGCGCGGCGTGCTGGCGCGGGCCTTCGACATCCTCGGCTGCTTCACCGGCGGCGAGCCCGAGCGCTCGGTCGCCGACATCTGCGCGGTGACCGACCTGCCGCCGGCGACCGTGCACCGCATGCTGGCCACCCTCTCCGAGCACGGCGCGATCGAGCGGACCGGACGCGGCCGCTACCGGCTCGGCCCGCGCCTGTGGCGGCTCGGCCACGGCGTCCCGGACATCCGGCTGCTGCGCGACTGCGCCCGCCCGGCCCTGGTCGACCTGCACGCGAGCACCCGGCTGCCGGTCGCCCTGGCGACCCGCGAGGGCGACCGGCTGCACATCATCGACAAGATCGCCGGCCGCGCCACGGTCCGGGTCTGGGAACAGCTCGGGTCACCGGCGCTGGACGAGCACCCCGCGGGCCTGGTCCTCCTGGCCTGGGGACGCGACCCGGACCGCCGGCCCGCCTCGCGCCCGCTGCGCAGCGAGGAGCAGTTCGCCTGGCGGCAGACGCTCGCCCAGGTCCGGCAGATCGGCTTCGCGCACTCTCCCACCGGCGCACAGCACACCTCCCCGCTGGTCTGGGCGGCCGCCGATCATCACGCAGGTGCTCACCGTCTGGTCCTCGGCGAAGACGGGCGCGGCCGCCCAGACCAGCGG
>NZ_LIRG01000052.1 GCF_001419695.1 Streptomyces prasinopilosus | reverse complement strand
CTCGCCACGACGGTGGCGGCCGGGGCCGGGCGGGCCGGTCAGACGCGGCGCAGGGTCCGGGTCGCCCCCGCCGCCACCGTCGTGGCGAGGATCCAGCCCAGCAGGACGAAGGAGGCGGCGAGCCACTGCCAGCCGCCGCGCAGCTGCCAGAACCCCACCTGGCCCAGGTCGATCACCGGCAGCAGCAGGTCCAGGACGAAGAGGGCCGGATTCCACGCCGGATGCTCACCGCTCCGGACCGGCGGGTGGTAGGCGCGCGCGAACGCCAGCGAACCGACCGCCCACAGCACCGCCATCCACACCGCGGCCCGCCCCGGACGGTACCCGTAGGCCACCGTCCAGTCCTGCGCGTAGCCCCACAGCTTGGCCGCCAGGGGCAGGCCCTCGCGGCGCCGGCGCTGCTTGGCGAGCAGCACCTCGCGCGAGTCCTCCTCCTCGCCGCTCGCCCGCAGCACGGCGGCCAGCCGCTCGTACGGCTCCGGGGTGTACTCGGCGCTCGCCGCGGCCACCCACTCCAGTCGCTCCGCCAGCGGGAACGGCCCGCGCGGCACGAGGTTCTCGTAGGTGAAGCCGCCCATGTGCAGCCGGCCCGGCCCCGGCCAGCTCTCCGCCCGGTCCATCAGGTTGACCACCCGCGCCCCCGACAGCGCCACCCGCCCGCGGGCCGGCCGCTCCCCGAGGAACCGCAGCTCCGGCGTCTGCACCCGGCGCAGCGACAGCTCCTGGTCGTCCGTCAGGGTGAACCGGGCCCGCTCGAAGTCGACCGCGTCCCCGAACCGCCCGTCGTCCAGCCGCACCCCGCCCCGGCACTCGAACCGCTGGATCCGGGTCCCGCGCGCCGGGGTCATCCCGCTCCGCGCCTGGGTGCCGACCCCCGCGGGCGTCAGGTACAGGGACCGCTCGACGGTCAGCTGCGGCGCGTTCAGCGCGAACCGGGCGGACGGGTTGGCCAGCCGGGCCCCGCGCAGACTCACCGAGACGCCGACCGTCGCGCTGCGCAGGCTCAGCTCGCCGTGCGACTCCAGCAGTTCGGCCTGGAGGTCCTGGCCGACGGTCAGGCCGTCCGCGGAGATCGACCGGCCGCTGCGGTCGCGGTGCACGATCGCCTGGTTGAGCAGCAGGTCCGTGCCGATCCGGGCGTCGGTCAGCCGTATCCCGCCCAGGAACCGGCAGCGCGGCAGGTGCAGATCGCCCTCGGTCTGCAGCCGGGCCGCCTCCAGCCGCGGCACCGAGCAGTCCACCAGCCGCACCGTCGTGAAGCGGGCCTCCGGCAGCAGCACGTCCCGCTCGAAACGGCAGTCGCGCATCTCCACGTACGGCACCACCGTGCCGCCCGCGAGGTCCAGCGTGCCGCTGATCATCACCCCGACCAGCTTCAGGGAGGAGACCCGGCCGGCCAGCGCGGGCGGGCCGTCCAGCAGGAGCCAGCACACGACACGCGCCCGGACGGTCCGCTCGGGCCCCCACGGACGCCCTCCGTGCGGGTCGTCGACGGCGGCGTCCCCGCTGCTCAGGTCGTACACGCTGCCGTTGCGGAAGGCCTGCCACATGCCGGCCTCCGCCGCCGTCAGGCCGGTGGGCACCTCGCCGGAGCCTCTCGCCTCTCCGTCGGTCACCGTCCCCCCTCCTTCCCCTCGTACCCGCAGGTTCGTTTCTTCGTACAACGCGTACGCGTACCACGGTTCTGCCCGGTGAGTGACCCCTCGAACACAGAAAGTAAGAAAGATCTTTCGAATATGCACGGTGAGTTACCGGGAGGGGCGCGTATCAGCCACTGGAACGCTCGCACGGCGTCCGGCGCGGGTCTGAGAGAATTGACCCCGTGCTGCAACATTCCTTCCTGGCCCGAATCGATCTGCGCGGCGACGCCCTCCCCGAGGGCCCCGCCCTGCGCGCCCTGCTGCCCCGAGCCGACTTCGACGTCGCGGCCGCCCTGGAGAAGGTGCGGCCCCTCTGCGAGGACGTGCGTCATCGGGGCGACGCGGCACTGATCGACTCCGCCGAGCGGTTCGACGGCGTGCGCCTGGAGTCCGTCCGGATCCCGGCGCGGGCACTCGCCGACGCGCTGGAGGGGCTGGACCCGGCCGTGCGCGCGGCCCTGGAGGAGTCCATCCGCCGCGCCCGGCTCGTGCACCGCGCCCAGCGCCGGGAGACCCACGTCACCCAGGTCGTCCCCGGCGGCACCGTCACCGAGAAGTGGGTGCCGGTCGACCGCGTGGGCCTGTACGCGCCCGGCGGCCGGTCCGTGTACCCGTCCTCCGTGATCATGAACGTGGTCCCGGCCCAGGAGGCCGGCGTCGAGTCGATCGCCCTGGCCTCCCCGGCGCAGAAGGAGTCCGGCGGACTGCCGCACCCGACGATCCTCGCCGCCTGCGCCCTGCTCGGCGTCGACGAGGTGTACGCCGCGGGCGGTGCCACCGCCGTCGCCATGTTCGCCTACGGCACCGAGTCCTGCCCGCCCGCCACCATGGTCACCGGCCCCGGCAACATCTGGGTCGCCGCCGCCAAGCGCTACTTCACCGGGAAGATCGGCATCGACGCCGAGGCCGGACCGACCGAGATCGCGATCCTCGCGGACTCCACGGCCGACCCGGTGCACGTCGCCTCCGACCTGATCAGCCAGGCCGAGCACGACCCGCTGGCCGCCGCCGTCCTCGTCACCGACTCCGCGGAACTCGCGGACGCCGTGGAGAAGGAACTGGAACCGCAGGTCAAGGCCACCCGGCACATCGACGACCGGATCGTCCCGGCCCTGTCCGGCCGCCAGTCCGCGATCGTCCTGGTCGACGGCCTCGACGAGGGCCTGCGCGTGGTCGACGCCTACGGCGCCGAGCACCTGGAGATCCAGACCGCCGACGCCGCCGCGCTCGCCGACCGGGTGCGCAACGCCGGCGCGATCTTCGTCGGCCCCTGGTCGCCGGTCTCCCTGGGCGACTACGCGGCCGGCTCCAACCACGTCCTGCCCACCGGCGGCTGCGCCTGCCACTCCTCGGGCCTGTCGGTGCAGTCCTTCCTGCGCGGCATCCACGTCGTCGACTACACCGAGGACGCGCTGGCCGACGTCGCGCACCACGTGGTGACGCTCGCCGAGGCGGAGGACCTGCCCGCGCACGGCGCGGCGATCAAGGCGCGGTTCGGCTGGAAGGTACCCGAGAGCAAGTGAACGCCACGGACATCACCATCGACGACCTCCCCGTACGCGACGAGCTGCGCGGCAAGTCCCCCTACGGCGCGCCCCAGCTGGACGTCCCCGTACGGCTGAACACCAACGAGAACCCCTACCCGCTGCCCGAACCGCTGGTCGAGCGGATCGCCGAGCGGGTCCGGGAGGCCGCCCGCCACCTCAACCGCTACCCGGACCGGGACGCGGTCGAGCTGCGCACCGGGCTGGCCGAGTACCTGACGAAGACCGGCGGCCACCCCGTCGGCCCCGAGAACGTCTGGGCCGCCAACGGCTCCAACGAGGTCATCCAGCAGCTGCTGCAGACCTTCGGCGGGCCCGGCCGCACGGCCCTCGGCTTCGAACCCTCGTACTCGATGCACGCGCTCATCGCGCGCGGCACCGGCACCGCCTGGGTCTCCGGGCCCCGGGGCGAGGACTTCACCCTCGACCCGGCCGCCGCCGGGAAGGCGATCGCCGAGCACCGCCCGGACGTCGTCTTCGTCACCACCCCCAACAACCCCACCGGCACCGCGGTGCCCGCCGAGACCGTCCTCGCCCTGTACGAGGCCGCGCAGGCGGCCGGACCGGCGATGGTGGTCGTGGACGAGGCGTACGTCGAGTTCAGCCACGGAGCCTCCCTGCTGCCGCTGCTCGAGGGCCGCCCGAACCTCGTCGTCTCCCGCACCATGTCGAAGGCGTTCGGCGCGGCGGGACTGCGCCTGGGCTACCTCGCCGCGCACCCGGCCGTGGTGGACGCCGTGCAGCTCGTCCGCCTGCCCTACCACCTGTCCGCCGTCACCCAGGCGACCGCGCTGGCCGCCCTGGAGCACACGGACACGCTGCTGAAGTACGTCGAGCAGCTGAAGGGGGAGCGGGACCGCCTGGTCGCCGCACTGCGTACCCTCGGCTACGACGTCACCGAGTCCGACGCGAACTTCGTCCAGTTCGGCACGTTCGCGGACTCCCACGTGGTCTGGCGGAAGATCCTCGACCGGGGCGTCCTGGTGCGGGACAACGGCGTACCGGGACGGCTGCGGGTCACCGCGGGCACCCCGGCCGAGAACGACGCGTTCCTCGACGCGGTCGGTGAACTGGTCAGCTACGTGGGGGCCACCCCCACACCCCCGAAGGAGCAGAGCGCATGAGCCGCGTAGGACGCGTCCAGCGGACGACGAAGGAGACCTCGGTCCTCGTCGAGATCGACCTCGACGGCACCGGCAAGACGGAGATCTCCACCGGGGTCGGCTTCTACGACCACATGCTCGACCAGATCGGCCGGCACGGTCTGTTCGACCTGACCGTGAAGACCGAGGGCGACCTGCACATCGACTCGCACCACACCATCGAGGACACCGCCCTCGCCCTCGGCGCGGCCTTCAAGCAGGCCCTCGGCGACAAGGTGGGCATCTACCGCTTCGGCAACTGCACGGTCCCCCTGGACGAGTCCCTCGCCCAGGTCACCGTCGACCTGTCCGGCCGCCCCTACCTCGTGCACACCGAGCCCGAGAAGATGGCGCCGATGATCGGCGAGTACGACACCACGATGACCCGGCACATCCTGGAGTCCTTCGTCGCCCAGGCCCAGGTCGCGCTGCACGTGCACGTGCCGTACGGGCGCAACGCGCACCACATCGTCGAGTGCCAGTTCAAGGCGCTGGCCCGGGCCCTGCGGTACGCGTCCGAGCGCGATCCCCGCGCGGCGGGCATCCTGCCCTCCACGAAGGGCGCCCTGTAGGCATGAACGGCCTGTCCACCGCACTGATCGTCGTCGGCCTGTTCCTCGTCGGCGGCGTCGTCTCGTTCAGCAAGCAGAAGCTGCCCAAGGGGGTGATCGCGGTCCTCGGCATCGGTGCCGCGATGTGCCTGGCCGCGGGCGTCCTCCGGCTGGAGGTGTGACCGTGAGCGCCACCAAACGGGTCGTGGTCTTCGACTACGGCTTCGGCAACGTCCGCTCCGCCGAGCGCGCCCTCGCGCGCGCCGGCGCCGAGGTGGAGATAACCCGCGACTTCGACACCGCCATGAACGCCGACGGGCTCCTGGTCCCCGGCGTCGGCGCCTTCGCGGCCTGCATGAAGGGCCTCAAGGAGGCGCGCGGCGACTGGATCATCGACCGACGGCTGGCCGGCGGCCGGCCCGTCATGGGCATCTGCGTCGGCATGCAGATCCTGTTCGCCCGCGGCATCGAGCACGGCGTCGAGACCGAGGGCATGGACGAGTGGCCCGGCTCGGTCGAGCCGCTGCAGGCCGACGTCGTGCCCCACATGGGCTGGAACACCGTGGACGCGGCGGCCGGCTCCGAGCTCTTCGCCGGACTGGACGCGGACGCCCGCTTCTACTTCGTGCACTCCTACGCCGTCCACGACTGGTCCCTCCAGGTGGACAACCCGGTGATGCGGGCGCCCCGGGTCACCTGGTCCACCCACGGCGAACCGTTCGTCGCCGCCGTGGAGAACGGCCCCCTGTGGGCGACGCAGTTCCACCCCGAGAAGTCCGGCGACGCCGGAGCCCAGCTCCTCACCAACTGGATCGGAACCCTGTAGCGACATGGCCAAGCTCGAACTCCTCCCCGCCGTCGACGTCCGCGACGGCCAGGCCGTCCGCCTCGTGCACGGCGAGTCCGGCACCGAGACCTCCTACGGCTCCCCCCTGGAGGCCGCGCTCGCCTGGCAGCGCTCGGGCGCCGAGTGGCTGCACCTGGTGGACCTGGACGCCGCGTTCGGCACCGGTGACAACCGCGCGCTGATCGCCGAGGTCGCGGGCGCCATGGACATCAAGGTGGAGCTGTCCGGCGGCATCCGCGACGACGCCACGCTCGCCGCGGCCCTGGCCACCGGCTGCACGCGCGTCAACCTCGGCACCGCCGCCCTGGAGACCCCCGCATGGGTCGCCGGGGTCATCGCCGAGCACGGCGACAGGATCGCCGTCGGCCTCGACGTGCGCGGCACCACCCTGCGCGGCCGCGGCTGGACCCGCGACGGCGGCGACCTCTACGAGACGCTGGAGCGCCTCGACAAGGAGGGCTGCGCCCGGTACGTCGTCACCGACATCGCCAAGGACGGCACCCTCCAGGGCCCCAACCTGGAGCTGCTGAAGAACGTCTGCGCCGCCACCGACCGCCCCGTGGTCGCCTCCGGCGGCGTGTCCTCGCTCGACGACCTGCGGGCCATCGCCGGACTCGTCCCGCTCGGCGTCGAGGGCGCCATCGTCGGCAAGGCCCTGTACGCGAAGGCGTTCACCCTGGAAGAGGCCCTGGAGGCCGTGTCCTGATGACGTCCGGGGCCGTACGGCGCGTGCGGGGCGACAACCCCTGGGAGGAGTCCTTCGGGTCCGCGCGCGCCGTGGCGGCGGGCGACCGCGTCCTGGTGGCCGGCACCACCGCGTTCGAGGGCGACGTCCTGCACGGGGAGGGCGACCCCTACGAGCAGGCCAGGGCCGCCTTCGGCAGCGCCCTGGAGGCGCTCGCCGAGTTCGGGCTCGGCGTCGACTCCGTGATCCGCACGCGCGTGTACCTCGCGCACGTGCGGGACATCGACGCGGCGGGCCGCGCCCACAAGGAGCTGTTCGAGGCGGTGCGCCCGGTCACGACCCTCCTGGTGGTGGAGGGCTTCACGGACTCGCGCGTCCTGGTGGCGGTGGAGGTCGAGGCGTTCGACGCCGGCGGGCCGGCCCGCCGGCCCTGAGACCGCCGGGCGGACACCGGGACCGCCCGGCATCGAGTTCAATCAGCGGACAGTGAACAGACACGAGAGGAGGACGATTCATGACCCTGGCGGTCCGAGTCATCCCCTGCCTGGACGTGGACAACGGCCGGGTCGTCAAGGGCGTCAACTTCCAGAACCTGCGGGACGCGGGCGACCCCGTCGAGATGGCCAAGGTGTACGACGCCGAGGGCGCCGACGAGCTGACGTTCCTGGACATCACCGCCTCGTCGGGCAACCGCGAGACGACCTACGACGTGGTGCGCCGCACCGCCGAGCAGGTGTTCATCCCGCTGACCGTGGGAGGCGGCGTCCGCACCACCGAGGACGTGGACAAGCTGCTGCGGGCGGGCGCCGACAAGGTCGGCGTCAACACCGCCGCGATCGCCCGCCCGGACCTCATCCGGGAGATCGCCGAGCGCTTCGGCCGCCAGGTCCTCGTCCTGTCGGTCGACGCCCGCCGCACCGGGGCCGGCGACTCCTTCGAGGTCACCACGCACGGGGGCCGCCGCGGCACCGGCATCGACGCCGTCGAGTGGGCCCACCGGGCCGCGGAGCTGGGCGCGGGCGAGATCCTGCTCAACTCCATGGACGCGGACGGCACCAAGGACGGCTACGACCTCGACATGATCACCGCCGTCCGCAAGCACGTCACCGTCCCGGTGATCGCCTCGGGCGGCGCGGGCCGGCTCGCCGACTTCCCGCCCGCGGTCGCCGCGGGCGCCGACGCGGTCCTCGCCGCCTCGGTCTTCCACTTCGGCGACCTGCGCATCGGCCAGGTCAAGCAGACCCTGCGGGAAGCGGGCCACCCGGTGCGGTGAGACCCGCCGCGCGCCGTCCGGGCCCGGACGGCGCGCGGCCCGCTCAGTCCTTCGGCTGGGTGAGCCGGATCAGGTTGCCGACCGTGTCGTCCAGGACGGCGGTGAGCACCGGGCCCTGCTCCCGCGGCTCCTGGACGAAGTGCACGCCCTCGCCGCGCAGCCGCTCGTACTCCGCGCGGAGGTCCGTCACCGAGAACACGACGGCGGGCCGCCCCGCCTCGCGCACCGCCCTGCGGTACTGCTCCGCGACGGGGCCCTGCCCCGGCTCCAGCAGCAGCTCCAGATCCGGCTGCTCCCCCCCGCCCGCCCCGACCGTGACGAACGGGGTGCCGTCGTCCAGGTTCGTCCGGGTGCGGGTCTCGAACCCGAGGACGCCGGTGTAGAAAGCGTGCGCCTTCGCCACGTCGTCGACGTACACGCTGGTCATGGCGACCTTGATCATGGGGATTCTTCTTCCGATCTTGCAGTCTTCCCGGAGCCGGTCACCGGCACCGGCCGATCACCGGCACCGGCCACCCGCACCGGTCTCCACGAGCGCACGGGGACGGTCCCCGGGAGCGTGCGGCTTCAGATACCGAGCTGCTTGGACGCGTTCAGCTTCTCGAGCGCGTCCGCGTCGCCCTCCAGGTCGACCTTGGCCACCTTGCGCCGGCCGTAGAGGAACAGCACCAGTTCCGACGCCTCACCGGTCACCGTGACCACCGGCGTGCCGCGGTGGGCCACCACCGTCCGGCCGTCCGGGCGGCGCAGCACCAGGCCCGTGGGGGCGCCGCGGCCCATCATCCGGGCGGTCTGCTCCAGCCGCGACCACAGGGTGTCCTGGAACACCGGGTCGAGCTCGCGCGGCGTCCACTCGGACTGCGCGCGGCGCACGTCCTCCGTGTGGACGTAGAACTCGACGACGTTCGACAGCTCGTCGATCTGCTTGAGGTTGAAGGGCGAGAAGCGCGGCGGACCGGTACGGATCAGCTGGATCAGCTCCTCGTACGGCTTGGCGGCGAACTCCGCCATCACCCGCTCCAGACGTGGGGCGAGCTGCTTGACCACCATCCCGCCGGCGGCGTCCGGGCGGCGCTCGCGCACCACCACGTGGGCGGCGAGGTCGCGGGCGCGCCAGCCCTCGCACAGGGTGGGGGCCTCGGGACCCGCGGTCTCCAGCAGGTCGGCCAGAAGGAGTCGTTCACGCTTGGCATGGGTCGACATGCGGTCAGCCTACGGTGGACGGCCCGGTCCGCCCACCCGTCCCCCGGCCGTCACCCCAACGAGACGCGTACGCACCGCTCCCGGCCCGTCTCCGTCCCCGCGCCCTTCCAACCCGTGGACGCGGCCCGGGCACCGCCCGCCCGCGCGGCACAATGGCTTCCATGACCAGCAGCACGTCCCGGCCCAGCCGCCTCGACCCGGAGATCGCCGCGCGGCTCAAGCGCAGCCCCGACGGTCTCCTGCCCGCCATCGCCCAGCAGTACGACACCCACGAGGTGCTGATGCTCGGCTGGATGGACGACGAGGCACTGCACCGCACCCTGACCACCGGCCGGTGCACCTACTGGTCGCGCAGCCGCCAGGAGTACTGGGTCAAGGGGGACACCTCCGGCCACGTCCAGCACGTGAAGTCCGTCGCCCTGGACTGCGACGCCGACACCCTCCTCGTCAAGGTCGACCAGACCGGCGCCGCCTGCCACACCGGCGCCCGCACCTGCTTCGACGCCGACGTACTGCTCGCGGACACCCCCGCGGACCGCGCCGGGAGCGGCGCGCACACCCCCGGTCAGTAAGGTCTGCCGCCATGGACCTCGAGACGTTCCGCAAGCTCGCCACCGACCGCCGGGTCATCCCGGTCACCCGCAAACTGCTCGCCGACGGCGACACCCCGGTCGCGCTCTACCGCAAGCTCGCCGCGGAGCGCCCCGGCACCTTCCTCCTCGAGTCCGCCGAGAACGGACGGTCCTGGTCCCGCTACTCCTTCATCGGCGTCCGCAGCGCCGCCACCCTCACCGAACGGGACGGGCAGGCGCATTGGGAGGGCGCCCCGCCCGTCGGCGTACCGGCCGACGGCGACCCGCTCGCCACGCTGCGCGCCACGCTCGAGGCGCTGCACACCCCGCGCGACCTCGCCCACGACCTCGGCCTGCCGCCCTTCACCGGCGGCATGGTCGGCTACCTCGGCTACGACATCGTGCGCCGCCTGGAGAAGATCGGCCCCGGTGGGCGGGACGACCTGAAGCTCCCCGAGCTGACCATGCTGCTCACCAGCGACCTCGCCGTGATGGACCACTGGGAGGGCTCCGTCCTGCTGATCGCCAACGCGATCAACCACAACGACCTGGAGACCGGCGTCGACGAGGCCCACGCCGACGCCGTGGCCCGCCTGGACGCCATGGAGGCCGACCTCTCCCGCGCGGTGGCCCAGCCCCCGGCCGTCCTGCCGCCCTCCGAACTCCCCGAGCACACCGTCCTGTGGGGCGGCCCCGACTTCCGGGCCGCCGTCGAGGACGTCAAGGAACGCATCCGCGCGGGGGAGGCCTTCCAGGTCGTCCCCTCCCAGCGGTTCGAGACCCCGGTCACGGCGAGCGCGCTGGACGTCTACCGGGTGCTGCGGGCCACCAACCCGTCGCCCTACATGTACCTGTTCCGCTTCGACGGCTTCGACGTCGTCGGATCGTCCCCCGAAGCACTCGTGAAGGTCGACGACGGACAGGCCATGGTCCACCCCATCGCCGGCACCCGCCCGCGCGGCGCCACCCCGCAGCGGGACCAGGCCCTCGCCGAGGAACTGCTCGCCGACCCCAAGGAGCGCGCCGAGCACCTCATGCTCGTCGACCTGGGCCGCAACGACCTCGGGCGGGTCTGCGAGCCCGGCTCCGTCGAGGTCGTCGACTTCATGTCCGTCGAGCGGTACTCGCACGTCATGCACATCGTCTCGACGGTCACCGGCCGGGTCGCGCCCGGCCGCTCCGCCTTCGACGTGCTCACCGCCTGCTTCCCGGCCGGCACCCTCTCCGGCGCGCCCAAGCCCCGGGCCATGCAGATCATCGACGAACTCGAGCCGTCCCGGCGCGGCCTGTACGGCGGCTGCGTCGGCTACCTGGACTTCGCCGGCGACTCCGACACCGCCATCGCCATCCGCACCGCGCTGCTGCGCGACGGCACCGCGTACGTCCAGGCGGGCGCCGGGATCGTCGCCGACTCCGACCCGGTCGCCGAGGACACCGAGTGCCGCAACAAGGCGGCCGCCGTGCTGCGCGCCGTGCACACGGCGAACCGGCTGGGCGCGAGGTGACCCGGACGGCGCGCGCCTCCCGCGCGGGGCCGCGCCGGAGGCGCGCGACCCCGTGTGAGATGTGTCCGGCGACGAGCCCCGGGTGACCGTCCGCGTCCGGTTCACGCGATAGTGGAGTACGTGACTGCCGTACCTCACCCCCGTTCCGAGTCCGCAGGCTCCGCCCGGGCGGGCCGCCTCAGCCTCGCCGTCGCCCTGCTGTGCGGCGCCCTGGGCGCGGCCGTGGCCCTGCTCGCCACCCGGCAGCAGTGGTCCCGGGGCACCGCGACCGTGGCCGGCGGCTCCTTCCCCCTGACCGCGAACGGCAGCGACGTCACCGGCGTCCCCGCCGCCCTCGCCGTGGTGGGCCTGGCCGCGCTCGTCGCCGTCTTCGCCGTGCGCCGGGCCGGCCGGCTGGTCGTGGCCGCCCTGCTCGCCCTGGCCGGGGCGGGCACCGTCGCGGCCGCCCTGCTCGGCGCCTCCGACCGCTCCGCGCTCGACGCCAAGGCCGCCGAGGTGTCCGGCGACACGTCGGCCGCCGTGGACGCCCTCGGCCACACCGCCTGGCCCTACGTCGCGGCCGTGGGCGGCCTGCTGCTCCTGCTGGCCGGCGTGCTCGCCCTGCGCTACGGCGGGCTGTGGCCCGCGATGTCCGGCCGCTACGAGCGCGGCGGCGCCCCGCGGCCCCGCCGCACGGCCGCCGCCGGCGATCCCGACCGGCCGGAGGAACTGTGGAAGGCCCTCGACCGGGGCGAGGACCCGACCGGGACCTGAAGCGCCGGACCGCCTCCCGCCGGCCCGCCGGCCCCCGCGCCGAGCGGCCGGTCACGGGCGTGCGCCGCGCGGAGGACCACCCCCGGTCACCGCACGCGCGCCCGTGCGGGACAATTGATCCGAGCGTCCTGCTCAGACACGTACACAGCACTGAGGAGCAAGCAATGGCGGGCAGCAGCCACGGTCACACCCCGGCCGCCTGGACCGGTGTCATCATCTCGTTCATCGGTTTCTGCGTCGCGAGTCTGTTCATGGTGATGGCCTCGCCGGTGGGCTTCTGGGCAGGCATGGGCCTCGTGCTGCTCGGCGGTGTCGTCGGCGGCATCATGAGCAAGATGGGCATGGGCCAGAAGCCGCACTTCCACCCCCTCAACCCGCCGGCCGCGAGCCGCGAGACGGCCGACGCCAAGAGCTGAGCACCGGGGCACCCCGGACGGGGGCGGCCGGCACACGGGTGCCGGAACCGCCCCTGGCACGCGGGCGCGGGGCACAATCACCCCGTGAACGCCGTCAGCCGCAGCGTGCCCCGCGGCACCGCCGCCCGACTCGTCCTGCCCGCCGGAGCGCTCGCCGCCGCGGCCGGTGCCTTCGCCTATGTCGGGGCGGTGGACCCCAACGAACCCGGCCACTACCCCGCCTGCCCGCTGCTGCGCCTCACCGGCCTGTACTGCCCGGGCTGCGGAGGACTGCGCAGCGCGCACGCCGTCGCCCACGGCGACCTCCTGGCCGCCCTCCAGGCCAACGCGCCCGCCGTCCTCGGTTACGCGGCGCTCGCCGTCCTCTGGACCGTGTGGGTGGTCCGCGCGGTGCGCGGAAAACCCCTGCGCGTCGACCCCCCGCCGGTGCTCCTGTGGTCCCTGGGAGCGTTCGTGCTGGTCTTCACGGTGGTCCGGAACCTGCCGTTCGGCGGCTGGCTGCATCCCTGACCGCACGGTGAACGTCCAGGTGGCGGGACGGACGTCAACCGGATGTGAGTCGTACCCCCTGCTGCGGATACCATCGCAGTGACCACCGGTTTCGTCCGGCGGCCCGCGCGTGAGGCCGGGCGACGCCCCAGGGACGGAAACGAACGCACCGAAGACGGACCGTCTGGAAGGGGGCCCCTCGCGTGAGTGTGCTCGACGAGATCATCGACGGAGTCCGTGCCGACCTCGCGGAGCGCCAGGCACGGGTGAGCCTCGACGAGCTCAAGGAGCGCGCGGCGAAGGCTCCCGCGGCCAAGGACGGCGTGGCCGCCCTGCGCGGCGAAGGCGTCAAGGTGATCTGCGAGGTCAAGCGTTCCAGCCCCTCCAAGGGCGCGCTCGCCGCGATCGCCGACCCGGCGGGACTCGCCGCCGACTACGAGGCGGGCGGCGCGGCCGTCATCTCCGTCCTCACCGAGGAGCGCCGCTTCGGCGGCTCGCTCGCCGACCTGGAGGCGGTCCGCGCGCGGGTGGACATCCCCGTCCTGCGCAAGGACTTCATCGTCACCTCGTACCAGCTCTGGGAGGCGCGGGCGCACGGCGCCGACCTCGCGCTGCTCATCGTCGCCGCGCTCGAACAGCCGGCCCTGGAGTCGCTGATCGAGCGCGCCGTCTCCATCGGCCTCACCCCGCTCGTCGAGGTGCACGACGAGGACGAGGTCGAGCGCGCGGTCGACGCCGGCGCCAAGGTCATCGGGGTCAACGCGCGCAATCTCAAGACCCTCGAGGTCGACCGCGGCACCTTCGAGCGGGTCGCCCCCGAGATCCCGGACCACCTGGTCAAGGTCGCCGAGTCCGGCGTCCGCGGCCCGCACGACCTCATCGCCTACGCCAACGCCGGCGCCGACGCCGTCCTGGTCGGTGAGTCCCTGGTGACCGGCCGCGACCCGAAGACCGCGGTCGCCGACCTGGTGGCGGCCGGCGAGCACCCCGCGCTGCGCCACGGGCGCGGCTGAGCGACCCGCTAGGCTGACCCCGATGACCCTCCCGACCACCCTGACGGCCAGGGACCCGTACGCGCGCCTCGCCCGCGGCTGCCGCCCGCGAGGCTGCCGGGCCCCCGCTCGCCGTGTGCTCGGACGCAGGGTGCGCTACCACATCGGCAACGAGCCCGGCCAGGTCAACGGACTGCGATGGCACCGCCCCTGACAAGGGGCGCGGGGCACCACCGGCACACCGCCCGGCCGCGCCGGCGCAACCGGCCGCACACGGCCTGAGGCCGGCCGCCCGACCCTGCCCTGCCCCCACGGCGCACCGTGTCCGCACACCCACCGTGAGGTTTCCGCATGCCCAGCCAGTTCTTCGTCCCCGATCCCGAGGGCCGGGTGCCCGGCGCCGACGGCTACTTCGGCGCGTTCGGCGGCAAGTTCATCCCGGAGGCGCTCGTCGCCGCCGTGGACGAGGTCGCCGTCGAATACGACAAGGCCAAGGCCGACCCCGAGTTCGCCCGCGAACTCGACGACCTGATGGTCCACTACACCGGCCGCCCCAGCGCCCTCACCGAGGTGCCCCGGTTCGCCGGACACGCCGGCGGCGCCCGGGTCTTCCTCAAGCGGGAGGACCTCAACCACACCGGCTCCCACAAGATCAACAACGTGCTCGGCCAGGCCCTGCTCACCCGGCGCATGGGCAAGACCCGCGTCATCGCCGAGACCGGCGCCGGCCAGCACGGCGTCGCCACCGCCACCGCCTGCGCCCTGTTCGGCCTCGACTGCACCATCTACATGGGCGAGGTCGACACCGAGCGCCAGGCCCTCAACGTGGCCCGGATGCGCATGCTCGGCGCCGAGGTCATCGCCGTGAAGTCCGGCAGCCGCACCCTCAAGGACGCCATCAACGAGGCGTTCCGCGACTGGGTCGCCAACGTCGACCGCACGCACTACCTCTTCGGCACCGTCGCCGGACCCCACCCCTTCCCCGCCATGGTCCGCGACTTCCACCGCGTCATCGGCGTCGAGACCCGCCGCCAGCTGCTGGAGCGGACCGGACGGCTGCCCGACGCCGCGATCGCCTGCGTCGGCGGCGGCTCCAACGCCATCGGCCTCTTCCACGCCTTCATCCCGGACGCCTCGGTCCGCCTCATCGGCTGCGAACCCGCCGGACACGGCCTCGACAGCGGCGAGCACGCGGCCACCCTCACCGCGGGCGAGCCCGGCATCCTGCACGGCTCGCGCTCCTACGTCCTCCAGGACGAGGAGGGCCAGATCACCGAGCCGTACTCCATCTCGGCGGGGCTCGACTACCCGGGCATCGGCCCCGAGCACGCCTACCTCAAGGACTCCGGCCGCGGCGAGTACCGCGCGGTCACCGACGACGAGGCCATGCGGGCCCTGCGGCTGCTGTCGCGCACCGAGGGCATCATCCCGGCCATCGAGAGCGCCCACGCCCTGGCCGGCGCCCTGGAGGTCGGCAGGGAACTGGGCGAGGACGGGCTGATCGTCGTCAACCTGTCCGGCCGGGGCGACAAGGACATGGACACCGCCGCCCGCTACTTCGGGCTGTACGACACCGACGCGGAGGTCGCCGCCGACGCGGACGGCGACACCGCCGAGATCGAGGGGGACGCCAAGTGAGCGGGAACGTGCGGCTGCTGGACGACACCCTCGCCGCGGCGAAGTCCGAGGGCCGCGCCGCCCTCATCGCCTAC
>NZ_LIRG01000519.1 GCF_001419695.1 Streptomyces prasinopilosus | reverse complement strand
CCTCGTCGAGACCGGGGCCGTCCCGGGGCGCGGGACGCGCACGCGGGGCGGGCGCACCCGGGACGGCGGCGCCGGCACCGGGGAGGCCGGTGACGCCGCCGGTCCCCGGCTCCTCGCCACCTCCCTGCTGCCGGTGCTCGGCCCCGGTCTCGACGAGGAAGACCTGCCGCTCGTCCGCCACCCGCCACAGCTCGGGGCGGGCCGCGTCGATCAGCCGCTGGTCGGGAATCAGCCACTGCTCGTCGAAGGGGGAGCGCAGCACGCGGACCGGCTCCGGGCACGGACCCGAGGCGCGCGCCAGCCGCTCCGTGCCGCCCGGCCCGCCCGGAAGCTGCCCGACCGCCGTGAGCCCGGTCCGGGAGCGGGTCGGCTGCAGCAGGGCCTCCCTGTCCGGTCCCGCGGCCTTCATCAGGGCGTCCCAACGGGCCCTCAGGGCCGCCGGGTCGGGTGCCGCCGGCCATCCCCGGCCGAGCCGCGGCGGTGCGACGGACCACGGCATGAGGTCCGCCAGCAGCGGAGCGTCGTCGTGCGTCACGCTGGGCATCGTACGACCTGGCGGGCGGGCGGGGTCAGGTGGCTTCCAGGGTCACGGTGAAGGAGAAGCGGTCGCCCCGGTAGTGGATCACGGCCACGTCCAGGGGCTCGCCGTCGGTGTCGTAGGTGATGCCGGTGTAGTGCAGGATCGGGCTGAGCAGCGGGACCCGCAGCAGCCGGGCCGTCTCCGGGTCCGCGAGCCGCGCCTCCACGGTGTCCGTGATGCGGGCGATGTCCGCTCCGACGACGTCCCGCAGCACCTTGGTCATCGGCCAGCGCCGCAGGTCCTCCAGGTCGATCCGGTCGGCGAGTTCCGGACGGACGTAGTTGCGGGCGTGGTTGGTCGGCTCACCGGTCTTCCCGTCGCTGCGCAGCCGGTGGTAGGCCGCCGTCTCCGTCAGCCCGGGGAAGTACTCGGCGAGTTCGGCCGGCACCGGCGCGGTGCCGTGCTCCAGCAGCTCGGTCGTCATGCCGGACTGCTGGGCCACGATCGCGTCCACCGACCCCAGCAGCCGCACCGGGGCGCCCCGGAGGGCGCCCGGCTCGATGAACGTGCCGCGCCGGCGGTGCCGGGTGATCAGCCCTTCGTCCTCCAGCTCCTTCAGCGCCTGCCGCATGGTCAGCACACTCACTCCGTAGTGCCCCGCCAGCTGTTCCTCGGTGGGCAGGCGCAACGGGTCCCGGGGCGAGCGGCCGAGGATCGAGGCACGCAGTGACTGCGACACCTGGTACCAGAGCGGCAACTTGCGGTTCAGGACGATCGAATCCGGAGCGAAGGAGGTCACGGGCTATCCGTACCGGTCGGGGACGTTCAGTGCAATGTCGAGGTGCGGGGGTGCGGCGCGGGGGATGCGTGGACGGCGGCCGGGGTATCCGGAGGCGAACCGGAGCCCCCGGAGAGCCCGTTCCCCCCGAGGCGCCCGGAACACCCGGGTCCGCCCGCGCTACATCGGGCGGAAGTGGCGCTCGAGCCCCTGCCACACGTCGTCGTAGCGCGGCTGCAGGTGCTCCGCGCGTGCCGCCTGCGGCGTCAGGGACACCGGCCAGCGGGTCTCGAACATGAACGCGAGACCGTCGTCGACCTTCTGCGGGCGCAGTTCGGCGGCGCTCGCCCTCTCGAACGTCTCCCGGTCCGGTCCGTGCGCCGACATCATGTTGTGCAGCGAACCGCCGCCCGGCACGAACCCCTCCGCCTTCGCGTCGTAGGCGCCCTCGATCAGACCCATGTACTCGCTCATCACGTTCCGGTGGAAGTACGGCGGCCGGAAGGTGTCCTCGCCCACCAGCCAGCGCGGCGCGAACACCACGAAGTCCACCCCCGCCAGCCCCGGCGTGTCGCTCGGCGCCGTCAGCACGGTGAAGACCGACGGGTCCGGGTGGTCGTACGAGATGGTGCCCATCACGTTGAAGCGGCGCAGGTCGTAGGCGTACGGCACGAGGTTGCCGTGCCAGGCGACGACGTCCAGCGGGGAGTGGCCGTAGGTGGCCGACCAGAGGTTGCCGCAGAACTTGTTCACCACCTCCACCGGCCCCTCGACGTCCTCGTACGCGGCGACGGGCGCCCGGAAGTCCCGTGCGTTCGCCAGACCGTTGGCGCCGATGGGGCCGAGTTCGGGAAGCCGGAAGGCGGCCCCGTAGTTCTCGCACACATAGCCGCGGGCCGTGTCGTCCAGGAGCTCCACACGGAAGCGCACCCCACGGGGGATCAGCGCGATGTGTCCCGGCTCCACATGCAGCAGCCCGAACTCGGTCCGCAGGACCAGTCCGCCCTCCTCCGGGACGATCAGCAGTTCGCCGTCGGCGTCACTGAACACCCGGTCCATCGACGCGTTGGCGTGGTACAGGTGCACCGCCATGCCGGAGCGCTGGGTGACGTCGCCGTTGCCGCCCAGCGTCCACAGGCCGGCCAGGAAGTCCGTGCCCTCGGCCGGCGCGGGCAGCGGACCCCACCGCAGGCGGTTGGGGTCGGGCACCGTCTGGTGGAAGGGCGCGCTGCGGATCGCCCCGTTGCCCGTGCGGGTGAACGCCGGGTGCGCGGCCGACGGACGGATCCGGTAGAGCCACGAACGGCGGTTGTGGGCCCGGGGCTCGGTGAACGCCGTACCGCTCAGCTGCTCCGCGTACAGCCCGAGCGGCGCGCGCTGCGGCGAGTTGCGTCCCTCGGGCAGGGCCCCCGGCACCGCCTCGGAGCTGTGCTCGTTGCCGAAACCGGAGAGGTGGCCGAGTTCCCCGGCGGCCTTGCGCGCTCCCGCGCGCCCGGACGCGCCCGCGCGGGCGGTGCCCCCATCGCTCATCTTCGCTGCTCCCTTGCCTGCGATTCCTATGCAACACCGTAGGATTGCGTTTTCCCCCGCGCAAGGGGCCACGCGACATCGCCCCGCGCGGCGCGGCGGCCCC
>NZ_LIRG01000518.1 GCF_001419695.1 Streptomyces prasinopilosus | reverse complement strand
CGCCGCCGCCCTGGCGGCCGTCGCCCTCACCACCGCCCTCACCACCGGCTGCGGCGCCGTCGACAAGGCACTCGACTGCGTCCGCACCGCCGACGCCATAGCCGGCAGCGTCACCGAACTCCAGCAAGCCGTCGAGAACGCCTCCAACGACGCCACCCAGCTCGAGGAATCCCTCGACTCCATCGACCAGAACCTCGGCGAGATCGGTGAGCGCACTGACAACGCCGACGTCGGCAAAGCCGTCGACGACCTGGACAAGGCCATCGGCAACGTCCGCACCTCCGTCCAGGACGGCGACACCACCCCCGACCTCGGCCCCGTCACCGCCGCAGCCGGCGAACTCACCAAGGTCTGCACCCCGTAACGAGGAAGCCCCCCACGGGCCCGGGATACTGGGCCCATGACCCGCCTGATCCTCGCCACCCGCAACACCGGAAAGATCACCGAACTGCGGTCGATCCTCACCGAAGCCGGACTCCCCCACGAACTCGTCGGCGCCGACGCCTACCCCGACCTCCCCGACGTCAAGGAAACCGGCACCACCTTCGCCGAGAACGCCCTCCTCAAGGCCCACGCCCTCGCCCGCGCCACCGGCCACCCCGCCGTCGCCGACGACTCCGGCCTCTGCGTCGACGTCCTCGGCGGCGCCCCCGGCATCTTCTCCGCCCGCTGGGCCGGCCGCCACGGCGACGACCAGGCCAACCTCGACCTGCTCCTCGCCCAGCTCTCCGACATCGACGACACCCACCGCGGCGCCCACTTCGCCTGCGCCGCCGCCCTCGCCCTCCCCGACGGCACGGAACGCGTCGTCGAAGGCCGCCTGACGGGCACCCTCCGGCACGCCCCGGCCGGCACCGGCGGCTTCGGCTACGACCCGATCCTCCAGCCGGACGGCGAGACCCGCACCTGCGCGGAACTCTCGGCCGCGGAGAAGAACGCCATCAGCCACCGAGGCAAGGCCTTCCGGGAGCTGGTACCGGTGGTGCGGGAGCTGTTGGGGTGACTTATGAGAAAGCCCCCCGCCTTCATTTCGAAGGTGGGGGGCGGTGCGGCCGGTGGGATTCGAACCCACACGGGTGTTAACCCACTGGGACCTAAACCCAGCATGACTGCCACTTCCATCACGGCCGCTCACGATCGGTCATGACGCCTGACCGGCGACCTCAGTGTACGGGGGAGCGGGTCACCCGGCGGAGCCGTCCTTCCCTTCTGGCGGCACCACGTCTGTGTCAGTGCATGGCAGTTGGGGCACAGGTACCGCAGGTTCCCCCGACGGTTGTCGCGCCAGTCCCCATTGACGTGGTCGATCTGCAGGGTGAGGGGCTGACCCAGCCACTCCCCGGTGTTGCCGCAGCTCTCGCATGCGTAGGTCACTCCGAGTTCCCCCAGGGCTCGGTGGAGCTGGGACCTGTTGGTGCGTCCCGCGTGGTCGGGCAGAACGACCAGCACGCGTGGGGCGAGGGGCGCGGGTGCGGGCCGCTCGGGCCGCCCCCAGCTCCGCCTCTTGAAATGGCTCGTGTCGAGACCGAGGCGGGCCGCCGCGCGTCGGACGCGCCGATGATTGGTGTCGGTCACGTCCATCCCCAGCCCACGCATCACGTCGGCATAACTCGTCGAGGTCCGCACGAACTCGCGGAGCCTGTCCTCGGGGATCGCGATACGGCGGTGGGTGAAGTGCCCGACGTCGATCCCCCGAGCGTTCAGCATGCGACTCAGTGTCGCGCGGGACAGGCTGTCGTCCGGCACGCCGAGGGTACGGGCCACTCCGCGGATGCTGGTCGCCGACGCCGCCGCTTCCCTCAGTTCCTCGGTCGTGAAGGGCAGGTCCGGCTCGCCGCGATCGATACCGGGAAAGTGGCTGATGTCGATGCCCGCCGCGAGAATGCGACGTCGGATGTGGGAGAGGGTGCCGGTAGCAGGCGTGGCGCCGAGTTCCAGGGCGACTTCGCGAAGCGATGAAGCCGACGCGGCGGCTGCGGCGATGGCCGCGTCCGGGTACTTGCGCCAAGGGCTGCGTTTGACGAAGTGGCTCGTGTCCAGTCCGTGAGCGGTTACTTTCTCCTGGAGCGTGCGCCGTCGCCCCCCGCTCGGGTGGAGACCGAGTTGCCGCATCAGGTCGGCCCAATTGCGTGCTCGGGGGACGGCCGACGCGAGTCGCTCCCTGCTGTACGGATCCGCTGCCTGGCGGGCATCCATGCGTTCCCTCCGTTTCCCGGCCACCCGTTCGCGGCGTCGCATGGAGTAACGAACCGGATACCGGACGGTCACGTACGGAAAGCGGAACGACCCGTACCGGAAGAGTCGGTACGGGCCGTTCGGGAGGGGGTGGGTCAGATGCCCAGGTCCTTGATGATCTTGGCGACGTGGCCCGTCGCGCGGACGTTGTAGAAGGCGTGCTCGACCTTGCCCTCCTCGTCGACGACGATCGTGGAGCGGATGACGCCCAGGTAGGTCTTGCCGTAGTTCTTCTTCTCGCCGTAGGCGCCGTAGGCGTCGAGGACCTTCTTGTCCGGGTCGGCGAGGAGGGTGACCTTCAGGGATTCCTTCTCGCGGAACTTGGCGAGCTTCTCCGGCTTGTCGGGGGAGATGCCGATGACGTCGTAGCCGGCGCCGGCCAGCACCTCGAGGTTGTCGGTGAAGTCGCAGGCCTGCTTGGTGCAGCCGGGGGTGAGGGCCGCCGGGTAGAAGTAGACGATGACCTTGCGGCCCTCGTGGTCGGCCAGGGACACCTCGTTGCCGTCGGCGTCGGGCAGGGTGAAGGCGGGGGCCGTGGCTCCGGGCTCGAGGCGTTCGCTCATCGGTCTGGTCTCCTCGTACGTACACGCTGGGTGGATCGGGTGCCGGGATCGAGGGTATCCGGGTGCCCTGGCCGTGCGGCGCGGCGTGAAGCTGACAGACTGTCCGGCACAGGCACGGCTTTCATGGTTCCAGTGGATTTCGGAGGCGACACGGTGGCGGACACGGCGGACACCAGGACCCCGGCGGAGATCGAGGCGGACATCAGGCGCCGTCGTGCGGTGCTGGCCGAGACCCTGGACGAGATCGGCGTGCGGGTGCATCCGAAGACGATCGTCGGGGACGCGAAGGCGAGGGTCGCCTCCAACGTCGATCACACGCTCGGCAGGGCGTACGTCGGTGCGAATCGTGTGGTGAGCGACGTCAAGGCGCAGTTCGTGGACCTGAACGGCGCGCCGCGGCTGGAGCGGCTGGTGCCGGCGGTGGTCCTGGTGGTGGGTGTGGTGGGGCTGCTGGCCCTGGGGTCGCGCCGGCGCAGGCGTTGACCCGGACCCGGGCCCGCAGCCGGACCCGAGCGCGTACATCCGTGGCCGAGGCAGGTAGGTTTCAGGCGTGAGCGCGAAGAAGAACGAGCACGACCCCCGGGACGACAAGCTGCCCATCCGGATGCTGCACGACCGTGTACTGGTGCGGCAGGACGCGAGTGAGGGCGAGCGGCGGTCGGGGGGCGGCATCCTGATTCCCGCGACGGCGGCGGTGGGCCGTCGGCTGGCCTGGGCCGAGGTCGTCGCGGTGGGGCAGAACGTCCGGACGGTGGAGACGGGTGACCGGGTGCTGTACGACCCGGAGGACCGTGCCGAGGTCGAGGTGCGGGGTACGGCGTACGTGCTGATGCGGGAGCGTGATCTGCACGCCGTGGCCGCGGACCGGTTCGAGGGGTCGGAGGACTCGACGGGCCTGTACCTGTAGGTCCGCCGGGTCCGGGGCCCCGCGGGTCCGTGGAGCCGTGGATGCCGGAGTGTGGCCGTTGCCGTGGCCGGAAGGGGTTGGTGACTGTGGTCACCAACCCCTTCCGGCCGTCCTGGCCAGGGCTTTAGGGTGGGAGGACCCACTGGGCCCCGACGAGACGCGCCGTACCGGGGTGAGGCAAAGACGACGCACTCCCGTTTGGATCCGACGGTTCGGCGATGCGCCGAGGCGTCGACGTGTGTTCGGAGGTGCCCGTCGTGGCGTGGGTTCTGTTGATCATCGCCGGTCTGCTCGAGGTCGGCTGGGCGATCGGGATGAAGTACACCGAGGGTTTCACCCGGCTGGTTCCCAGTGTGCTCACGGGTGCCGGCATCGTGGCGAGCATGGTGCTGCTGTCGTACGCGGCGAAGACGCTGCCGATCGGTACGGCGTACGGCGTGTGGGTGGGGATCGGTGCCGCCGGGGCCGCGGTGCTGGGCATGGCGGTGCTGGGGGAGCCGGTGAACGCCGCCCGGATCTTCTTCGTGTGCCTGCTGGTGGTCGCCGTGGTGGGGCTGAAGGCGACGTCGGGGCATTGAGCGATCAAGCACTGATCGCTGATCGCTGATCGCTGACTGCTGACCCCTGACTGCTGATCCCTGATCGCTGAGCGCGGGGGCCCTCCGCGGACGCCCCGCGTTCACTCCGCTCCCGCGCTCAGCGATCAGGG
>NZ_LIRG01000517.1 GCF_001419695.1 Streptomyces prasinopilosus | reverse complement strand
GTGCCGGTGAGTAGGAGCCGGTGCGGCGACATAAAGGATTGGTCCGTCTTGCCGTGAACGGAGGGCGGGGCGCACTCGGGGAGCGGCGGACGGCGGGGCGAGGGGCGGGAGTGATCGGGAGTCCGGGGCGTGCCGGCCCCGCGGGGCTCGCGCCCGCGCGCCGGGAGCGCTTTCGCGCCACCGCCCGAAGGGGGCTCCGCGAACCCCGTGCCCGCACCGTCAAGACGCGAAGACATAACGGATTCGGGTCCGGCGCCCACTGCCCGCCGCGTTCAATCTATTGACACGTGCATTACAGGGGCTTTACGTTCCGGCCAACTGAGAGCGCTCTCAGACTCCCCTCCTGCAATGACGTGAGGTGCCGTATGCCATCCCCCCACACCAGACCGGCAGTAGTGCTGCTCCTGGCCTCAGCCCTCGCCGTCGTCGGCCTGGGCCCGGCCGCCGCACCGGCGGCCGCCGCCACCGTCCCCGTAGGCTCCGGCAGTTACTCAGACACCCGGCCCCCCGGCACGTCGGGCCCCACCACCAACACGGGAACGCCGGTCACCCCCAAGGTGACCGCCGCCGCGAAGAATCGGCCGGTGCCCACCAACGACTGGTGGTCCTCCCTCGCCTTCCAGCGCTACGGCGACAACCCGTACTCCACCCCCATGTACGGGCACCCCCTCACCTACCAGGCCACGGCCGGAGGGCTCGACGTCGGCTACCCGACGACCCCCGCGATCGTCGGTGACGGCCGCCAGTACGAGTACGCCCACAAGCGCGACCTCACCATCGGACTGGCCGGCCTCAACTCGCCCGACACCAAGGCCGACGACTGGTCCGACTGGACGGTCACCCCCCAGTGGTCCGACGGTACCCGCACCCTGCGCACCACCATCGGCCACGGCTCCCCGTTCGTGTACGCCAAGGGCTCCGGCGGCAACGCCCAGATCACCACCGCCGGCGCGCCCGCCGTCTTCGCCGACCAGGGCAACGTCCTCGGCATCACCGTCGCCGGGCACCACTACGCCCTCTTCGCGCCGACCGGCAGCGACTGGAACGTCGCCGGCTCCACCGTCACCGCGGGACTCGGCTCCAAGGACTACTTCTCCGTCGCCGTCCTGCCGTCCACCGACGCGCTGGCGACCTTCAAGAAGTACGCCTACAGCTTCGTCACCGACTCCAAGGTGACCTGGAACTACACCGGCGGCACCGTCAAGGCCACCTACACGCTCACCACCGAGGCGAAGGAAGGCACCGAGCGCGGCACGCTCCAGGCCCTCTACCGCCACCAGTGGCTGAACACCACGGACCCCCTCACCTCCTACACCTACGTCTCACCGCGCGGCACCATGAAGGTCCGCGAGTCGGCCTCCTTCACCACGAGCCAGAAGGCGTCGGCGGTGCTGCCCGCGCTGCCCAAGTCGAACGGCGTGGACGCCGCCCGACTGCGCGGTTACCTGAACGAGGTCGTCAACGCCGCCGACCCCTTCTCCGGCGCCACCGACACCTACTGGACCGGCAAGGCCCTCGGCCGCCTCGCCCAGCTCGTCCCGGTGGCCGACCAGATCGGCGAGACCGGCATCCGCGACCGGCTGCTCGGCCTGATGAAGGGCAGACTCCAGGACTGGTTCACGGCGGGAGGCGCGAACGAGTTCAGCTACGACAAGGACTGGAAGACGCTCACCGGCTACCCCGCCTCCTACGGCAGCGACACCGAACTCAACGACCACCACTTCCACTACAGCTACTACGTCTACGCGGCGGCGATCGTCGCCCAGTACGACCAGGGATGGGCCGCCGACTCCGCCTGGGGCGGCATGGTCAAGACCCTCGTCCGGGACACCGCCAACCCCAGCCGCACCGACACCGCCTTCCCCTTCCTGCGCGGCTTCGACGTCTACGCGGGCCACAGCTGGGCCTCCGGCCACCAGGGCTTCGCCGCCGGCAACAACCAGGAGTCCTCCTCCGAGTCCACCAACCTCAGCGCGGCCCTCGTCCTGTGGGGCTCCGCCACCGGCGACACCTCGCTGCGTGACCTCGGCACCTTCCTGCTGACCACCGAGTCGGAGTCGATCGCCCAGTACTGGTTCGACGCAGACGAGCAGGTCTTCCCCTCCTCGTTCCGCCACGACACGGCCGGCATGGTGTGGGGCAGCGGTGCCGCCTACGCCACCTGGTGGACCGCCAACCCCGAGGAGATCCACGGCATCAACGTCCTGCCCGTGACCGGCGGATCGCTCCACCTCGGCGGTGAGAAGGCCGCCATCCGGCGCAACATCGCCGAGATGGAACGGGAGAACGGCGGCCCGGCCGTCGAATGGCGCGACATCCTCTGGGAGTTCCAGTCCTTCGCCGACCCGGGCGCGGCCAAGGCGAAATGGGACGCGGGCCACGCCGGATACACCCCGGAGCAGGGGGAGTCGAAGGCACACACCTACCACTGGATCAACACCCTCGACGCCCTCGGCGCCCCGGACGCCACCGTGACCGGTGACATCCCCACCTCCGCCGTCTTCACCAAGGGAACGACCCGGACCTACGCGGCCCACAACCACGGGGCCACGGCCCGCACCGTGACCTTCTCCGACGGCAAGACCCTCTCCGTACCGGCCCGTTCCACGGCGACCGGCACCGGAACCGGTTCGGGGGACCCCGACCCCGACCCCGACCCGCCGACCGGCAACACCTTCCAGCTGCGCAGCGGCGGCACCCTGACCACGGCGACCGGCGGCACGGCGGGCAGCGACACCATCGCCTCCGCCGGGGGTGCCAACCACGACGGCACCCCGCACCAGCCGCTCGTCTACGAGGCCCGCGGCGTCAACGGCACGCCCGCCCCGGACGCCCGGACCGCCTTCCGGCTCCAGGTGGACGCGGGCGGCACGGTCGGGCTCGGCCAGCAGGCCCGGATCAGCTACGACTTCACCGGCGACGGCAGCTTCGACCGGACCGAGACGTACCACTACTTCGCGACCGACCCGGTCACCGGATGGGAGGAGTACACGCAGGCACGCGGGCTCAAGGCGTCCACGGGCGCGCTGAGCGACCTGAAGGGCGGCACCGTACGCCTCGAGGTGTGGAACGCCATCGGCAACGGCACCTCGAAGCTCCAGACGGGCACGGACAAGTCCGTACTCGTGATCCCCTACAGCTGAACCGGCGGCGGGCACCGGCCTCGGGCCGGTGCCCGCCGCACCGTCCGGCCCCGGGCCGCCCGCCTCCCGGCCGGATCCGGCCGGGCCGACGGCACACGGAAAGGGGCCCGGCGGTGCCGGGCCCCCGGGGGAGCGGTCGAAGGGGTGTGCCGTCAGCGGTTCACGCGTGACGGTGCGAGCTTCGGTTGCCGACGATGACGCGGTAGAGGGCGAGCAGGATGAGGGATCCGACGATCGCGGCGATCCAGGTGGAGAGTTCGAAGAACCCGTCGACGGAGTCGACGCCGAAGATCACCTTGCCGAGCCAGCCACCGAGCAGACCACCGGCGATGCCGATGAGCATGGTGATGATGATGCCGCCGGGGTCCTTGCCCGGCATCAGGGCCTTGGCGATGGCCCCGGCGAGCAGGCCGATGATGATCCACGCGATGATGCCCATGGTGCGTCTCCACTTCGTCGGACAAAGACTGTTCGGACAAAGACTGTGTTGACTCCTCGTGTGCACCGTTCGCGCCCGAACAAACGTCTCCTTCGCCGGCGTCCTGCGCCCGCGGTCCGTCGGCCCGGTCCGCGCGGCGACGGGCCGTCACGTCGGCCCGGTCGGGTGTTTCAAGCCGCCCGCACCGCCGCCGGGGACCCGGACGGCGGGGGAGCCCGGACCGTGGGGGCGGCGGAACGGTGCTGGTACGGACGATGACCGCCCGCCCGAGGAGCCCCTCCCGCCGACGGCTCCGGCCGGCCCGAGCGCCGCCGCTTTGTGTCTTCCGGAGTGGTGGTGTCTTCCGACTGTTCTAGGCTGTAATGTCCCCGACCCGGTAACCGTTCAGCAGCCTGCCCCGGAGTCCCGCGCCGTCGGTGGATGCAGCGGGGCCCCGCCGCCGGCGGCGGGCCCGGCGGCTCCCCCCAGGCATGGCACGTCGTCGCGGGGGCATCTGCCTGCCACGATCCGGGCGTGACCGGAACGGTGAGCAGGAGACGAGGGGCGACGGCATGCGAAGTGTGGGTGTGGAAGAGGAACTGCTGCTGGTGGACCCGGACAGCGGGGAGCCGGTCGCCGTTTCCGACGCGGCGCTCGCGGCTGCCGACCGCCGGGCCGGGCAGCACGGCGGGGACGGGGCGAAGGACCACCGGTTCGAGGGGGAGCTCCAGCAGGAGCAGGTGGAGTTCGCGACCGAACCGGTGACGGAGATGGGCCGGCTCCAGGAGGAGATCACCCGCTGCCGCGAGGAGGCGGCACGCCATGCGGCCAGTGCCGGTGCGAGGGTGGTGGCCGTGGCGACCTCGCCGTTGGCCGTGGAGCCGTCGTTGAGCGCCGGTACCCGTTACCGGTGGCTGGGCGAGCAGTTCGGGGTGACGGCCCAGGAGCAGTTGACCTGCGGCTGCCACGTGCACGTGTCGGTGGACTCCGACGAGGAGGGCGTGGCCGTCCTGGACCGCATGCGCCCGTGGCTGGCGGTCCTGACGGCGATGAGCGCGAACTCCCCCTTCTGGCAGGGGCAGGACACCGGCTACGGCAGCTATCGCAGCCGGGTGTGGAACCGCTGGCCGTCCGCCGGCCCGGTCGAGATCTTCGGGTCCGCCGACCGCTACCACGAGCAGGTCGCCGCCATGGTCGGGACGGGGGTCCTCCGCGACGAGGGCATGGTCTACTTCGACGCCCGGCTCTCCGCCTCGTACCCCACCGTGGAGATCCGTGTGGCGGACGTGTGCCTGGACGCGTCCGGGCCCGTGCTGCTGGCCGCGCTCGCGCGCGCCCTGGTGGAGACGTCCGCCCGGGCCTGGCAGGACGGCATACCGCCGGACAGGGTCGGGGCGGGTCTGCTGCGCCTCGCCTCGTGGCGAGCGGGACGCTCGGGTCTCGACGGCCCCCTCCTGCACCCCGGGACCATGCACGAGACCTCCGCCGCCGACGCGGTGTGGGCCCTGTACCAGCACGTGCGCGAGGCCCTGGTGGACCACGGCGACGACGTCCTGGTCCGCGAGGGCATCACCCGCCTCCTCGAACAGGGCAACGGAGCGCGCGCACAGCGCCGCCTGCTGGAGGAGGGCGACGGCCTCGCCCATGTCGTGCGCCGCTGCGCCGACCTGACCACGGGCGGCTGACGCCCTTCCGCCGGGGGGAACGGGGCCGCGACGGCCCGGACGGTGCCGCTCATGTGCTCGGACAGGGCCCGGCGGCACCGGTTGCCGTGAGCATGCAACAAGGTCGGGCGGGCAGACGGAGGGGGAAACGGGAGGAAGAATGAGCATGACGGTGGAGTCGGTCGAGCGGCCGGAGACGGAGACCGGCCGGTGCGGCGGGTGCGGCGGTCACGCCGCCTCTCCCGGGGGCGAGACGCCGGAGACACCGCGTGAGCGTGTCAACCGGCGGTGGAACGAGATCATGCAGGAGACGCGCGTCGCGCAGACGGGAGTCCAGATCCTCTTCGGCTTCCTGCTCAGCGTCGCCTTCACCCCCCTCTTCCACGACCTGGGCACGTTCGACCACGCCGTCTACGTCATCACGGTGGTGTCGGGCGCGGCGGCGACCGCGTCCCTGATAGCGCCCGTCTCCATCCACCGCTTCCTGTCCGGTCAGCGCATGAAGGACGAAATGGTGGAGGTGGCGCACCGGCTCATGATGGGCGGCATGGCCCTCCTGGCCGTGACGATCGGCTGCACCCTGTTCCTGATCCTGCACGTCGTCCTGCCGGGCCTCACGGCGAAGCTGCTCGTCGGCGCGGTGATGCTGTGGTTCGCCCTGTCCTGGTACGCCCTCCCCCTGTGGCTGCGCCGCCGCTCGGCCCGCCGGGCGGCGCGGCGGAACCCCTCCTGACGGACGCTCCGCGGGCGTCGCTTCCCTCGGCCGCCGGCCCGCCGACGGCTCCCGGGCCTCCCGCCGGCCGCGCACGAGTTCGCCGGAGCGGGCCGCGCGGCGCCGTGAGCGGGGGATCTCCCGTCCACGGAGGGGACGCCGAGGACGCGGGCGGGGCCGGCCGGGGACGGCCGGACCCGGCCGGCCGGATGGTGCCGGTGGCCGTGCGGCGGCGACGCATCCCGTGCCGCGGCGGCCCGCCCCACCGGAGCGTGGACGTTTCGGCGCGGGCACGCCCGCGCGGTCCCGGGTACCCGCAGGCGGCGGGGAAGCCGCCGGCGCCGTCACTTCCGGTAGCCGAGGATGGTCATCATCCCGGACTCGGAGTGGTACTGGTTGTGGCAGTGGAGCATCCACAGGCCCGGGTTGTCGGCGTTGAAGTCGAAGACGAGCTTGCGGTGCGGCAGCACCAGGGCGGTGTCCTTGCGGGCTCCGCCCGCATGGCCGCTGGTGAGGGCGAAGGTGTGGCCGTGCAGGTGGATGGGGTGCCACATGTCGGTGGCGTTGAAGAAGGTGAGGCGGACCCGTTCGCCCTCCCGTACGGGGTGGCGTTCTTCGACGGAGTAGGGCCGGCGGTCGAAGCTCCAGTCGAACTTCCCCATGCTCCCGGTCAGTTTGAAGCACAGTTCGCGGTCCGGCGGGCGTTCGCAGAGGGCCACGGATTCGTCCGGCACGAACCGCCTGGCCGGCACGAACCGGCCGTCGAGCTCCTCCGGGTGCGCGGAGCATCCGGGGAAGCTTCCGCCGCCGGTGCGCAGGACCGCCAGGGCCCTCGCGTTCTTGCCCTCCGCCAGCGCGACCAACGGGAACACCCCGTCCTTGGCGGTGACGAGCACGTCGTAGCGTTCGGCCATGCCCAGCAGCAGCGTGTCCGTCCGCATGTGCTCGACCGGGTAGCCGTCCGTGTGGGTCACGGTCATCTCGTGGCCGCCGAGTGCCACCCGGAAAGCCGTGTCGCTCCCGGCATTGATGATCCGCAACCGGATCCGGTCCCCGGGGCGGGCCCGGAAGACCGAGGGGGACCGGGGGAGACGGCCGTTGATCAGGTAGTACGGGTGATCGACGTGGCCGCCGGCACTGCGCAGCAGGTGGCTGTGTCCCTCCCGCAGGACGCGCGAGGGACCGGCGGGCTCACCGGAGGCGAGCCCGTCGTGTGCGGAGTCCTCACCCATGTCCATGGCGATCTCCCTGCCGTCGTGCAGCTGCGAGAGCACGCCGTCCGGGGTGGAGCCGTTCACGCCGTCCAGCCAGTCGTCCAGGACGACGACCCACTCCTTGTCGTAGGACAGCGGTTCCTTGGGGTCCTCGACGATCAGGGGGGCGTACAGGCCGCGGTCGAGCTGCATTCCCGAGTGTGAGTGCACCCAGTACGTGCCCGGATGCGAGAGGGCGAAGCGGTAGCCGAAGTCCGCGCCGGGCTTGACGGAGGGCTGGGTCAGGCCCGGTACACCGTCCATGTCGCAGCGCAGACGGATGCCGTGCGAGTGCAGCGTCGTCGCCACGGACAGGTGGTTGACGAGCGTGAGATCGAGGACGTCCCCCGCGCTGACCCGGATCTCCTTGCCGGGCAGCGCGTCACCGTACGCCCACGTCCTGACGGTCCGCCCGCCCAGGTCGAGGGAGGTCTCGGTGGCGGTCAGCACGAACGTGCGCAGGGGGCCGGACCCGCGTTCCCTCTCGGCGGCGAGGACCTCGGGATCGGACGGGTTCACGTACCCCTCGGGCCCTTTGGGGACGAAGCCGCCGCTCCGGCGGCCGGGGGCCCCGGCCGCCGGAGCGNNGGCCCGGAGTGCGGGCCCGGGCCGGAACAGGCGGCCAGGACTCCCGAGCCGATGGCCGTGATCGAGGCGCCGAGCAAGGCGCGCCGCGTAGGTGAGTGCATAGATAAATAAGACATGTCTTATGGTCATATATGCGGTAATTGGGTCGGCGCGTCTCGCGATTCGTCCGCGCCGCCCGGCGAGTCGTACGCNNGGTGGCCGGGGACGGCGAGGGGCCCCGCCCGCGACCGTCACCCCTTCATCGCACGTCTGTTCGAGTTACCATGAAATCCAGGCTCGGCCGGACATGGGCGAAGCATTCGCATCTCGTCAGCCGGAGCCGTGGAAAACACCTCCATGTCCGCATCAGGACTGGCCGGCGAACTCCGTCCGCGGCGCACGGTGCGTCCGTCCGGAGGGCCCGCCCCGCGCCCGCAGCAC
>NZ_LIRG01000516.1 GCF_001419695.1 Streptomyces prasinopilosus | reverse complement strand
GCCGCCGTGCACGGCGGCCAGCTTCCAGGCGAGGTTGTGCGCGTCCTGGATGCCGGTGTTGGAGCCGAACGCCCCGGTGGGCGACATCTCGTGGGCCGAGTCGCCGGCGAGGAACACCCGGCGGTCGGCGTACCGCTCGGCGACCCGCTCGGCGGCGTGCCAGGCGGCCCGGCCGGTGATCTTGACGTCGAGGTCCGGGACGCCGATCGCCCGCCGGATGTGGGCGACGCACCGCTCGTCGGTGAACTCCTCGAAGGTCTCGCCGTGTTCGGGGTGCCAGGGGGCGTGGAACACCCAGTTCTCGGCGTTGTCGACGGGCAGCAGCGCTCCGTCGGCCTCCGGGTTCGTCAGGTAGCAGAGGATGAACCGGCGGTCGCCGACGACGTCCGCGAGGTCGCGGGAGGAGAAGGTGACGCTCACGTTGTGGAACAGGTCCCCCGGACCGTTCTGGCCGATGCCGAGCCGCTCCCGCACGGGGCTGCGCGGTCCGTCCGCGGCGACCAGGTAGTCGGCGCGGACGGTGGTGTGCTCGCCGGTCTCCCGGCTCTTGACCCGCGCCGTCACCCCGTCGCCGTCCTGCTCGAAGGACATCAGCTCGGTCGCGAAGCGCAGGTCGCCGCCGAGTTCGCGGGCCCGGGCCAGCAGCACCGGCTCGAGGTCGTTCTGGCTGCACTGGCACCACCCGGCGGGGCTGAACCGGGCCAGCCCGCCCCCGGGGTCGATGTCCTTGAACAGCCACTCCCCGTCGCCGTCCGCCAGGCTCGGCGTCTGCATGATGCCGTGGTTGTCCGCCAGGACCGACGCCACCTCCCTGATCCGCTCCTCCACCCCGGCCACCCGGAACAGCTCCATGGTGCGCACGTTGTTGCCGCGCCCGCGCGGGTGGATCGACGTGCCCGTGTGACGTTCGACGAGGGTGTGCGGCACCCCCAGGCGCCCCAGGAACACGGACATCGACAGGCCCACGAGGGAGCCGCCCACGATGAGGACGGGCGTGCGGTGACCGGTCTCACCGGCCTCTTGCATTCGGTTCATTGAACTGCCTCCAGCGTCGCTCCGGACGGGCGGGGAAAGGACGCCGCATTCATGCCCGCTGCGAGCCGTTCCGTTTCCTGCCGGCACCCGGTTGACGCGCGGTTCACCCACCTGCGCCGTGTGTCTCGCGCACTTCGCGGGGCGCCCCGACGATCGGTTCAGGGCGAGCCCGGCCGTTTCGGCGGCGGGGTCGTTCCCGACCTCCACTGAAGAGCCTTCCGTGAAGAAGAGGAGAGGTGCGCCGAATGACCACGACGGAACGCACGACGGGACCCACCGCGGGACGCATAGCGCATTCGGCGTTCGACGGCTCCAGGCTGCGGGTGATCCTGCTGCTCGACCTGTACGACGGGGCGCAGGAGCAGTTCCTCGAGGCCTACGAGCACATGAGGAACAAGGTCGCGTCCATTCCCGGGCACATCCAGGACCAGCTCTGCCAGTCGATCGAGAACCCCTCGCAGTGGCTCATCACCAGCGAGTGGGAGAGCGCGCTCCCCTTCCTCTCCTGGGTGAACAGCGAGGAGCACATCGACCTCGTCCGCCCCATGCACAGCTGTGTCCGCGACACCCGCTCCATGCGCTACAGCGTCCTGCGCGAGACGGAGCCGCGTCCCGGGACGAAGAAGCGCTCCCCCCTGCAGGCGCAGGTCCGCGTGGGTGAGGGGGTGGCCCGCCACGCGCTCACTTTCACCGTCAAGCCGGGCAGCGAGTCCAAGGTCGCGGAGCACCTGGCCGGGTACACGTCCCCCAAGGCCCTGCTGGAGGCGGACACGGGGCTGCGCCGCACCTCCGTGTTCATGCACGGCAACCGCGTGGTGCGGTGCATGGAGGTCGAGGGCGACCTGGCCGCGGCACTGCGCCACGTGGCCGGCCGGCCCGAGATCCGGGCCATCGAGACGGCCATAGACCCCCACCTGGAGCAGGAGCGGGACCTGTCCGACCCCGGCTCGGCGCGGGTGTTCTTCACCCGGGCCGCGCTCCCCTCCGTGCACCACATCCGGGCGGAGGGCCCCGAGCCCGCCGGCCTGCGGCGGCACGCGCTGTACTACCCGGCCGTCGAGGGGCAGGGCATCGAGCTGGCCCGGTTCCTCTCCCGGCAGGACGAGGCCGCGGTCGGTCACCCGGACAGCCGCATCTTCGCGAGCACCGTCTTCCAGCGCGACGACATCGTGGTCCGCATGCTGGACGTCACCGGCGCCCTCGACGCCGACCCCGAGTGGGCCCTGGGAGTCAAGGGCCAGGGGAAGGCGGCGGAGCTGGAACGGCTCCTGGACGGCGCGGCGGTCGGTGTCGACGCCCCCCTGAACTCGGAACGCAATCTCAACCGGCTGCTGTCGCACGCCGACATGCTGCCCGTCACCGACCGCAGCACGGCGGATTTCTGACGGCAAACCGTGGTGACGTCCGCGGCCGCCCCGCCCGGACGTTCCCGCCCCACCCGGAGGTACCAACCATGTCCCAACAGCATCCACGCATCGTGGACCTGAGCGAGACGGAACCCAACAGAAGGCGCGGAGGCGATCTCAGGACCCTCCTCACCCCGGCCACGGTGGGTTCCACCAGTGGCTTCATGGGTCTGGCCGTCATCCAGCCCGGTGAGCGCATCGGCGAGCACTACCACCCGTACTCCGAGGAGTTCGTGTACGTCGTCAGCGGCGCGCTCGAAGTCGACCTGGACGGGGAGCCGTTCACGCTGCGGGCCGAGCAGGCCCTGATGATCCCGATCGACATGCGGCACCGCTTCCGCAACATCTCCGACGCCGAGGCCCGGATGGTCTTCCACCTGGGCCCCCTCGCACCGCATCCGAGCCTCGGGCACGTCGACACCGAGGAGAACGCCGGCTCCGAGGCCGGCCCCCAGCTGACCGTGGGCGGACCGGTGGCGTCCGGGGCCGGACAGGGCCGGCCGGCCGGACGCAGTGAGGCCATAAAGTGACCCGCCGGGTGGCCGTCACCGGTATCGGGGTGGTCGCTCCGGGCGGCACCGGGGCGACGGCGTTCTGGGACCTTCTGTCGGCCGGCCGCACCGCGACCCGCGGCATCACCCTGTTCGATCCGAGCGGGCTGCGCTCGCGGATCGCCGCCGAGTGCGACTTCGACCCCTTCGACCACGGTCTCGAGCCGGACCTGTGCCAGCACGCGGACCGGTACATCCAGTTCGCCGTGGCCGCCGCCGGCGAGGCGGTCCGCGACTCCGGGCTCCACCCGGGGAGCGGCGACGGCTGGCGGACCGCGGTGTCGCTGGGCAGCGCGGTCGGCGGCACCACCCGGCTGGAGCACGACTACGTCCGGGTCAGCGAGCACGGCTCGCGCTGGGACGTGGACCACCGGGCCGCCGACCCGAAGCTGCACCTGGCGTTCCAGCCGAGCACGCTCGCCGCGGTCGTCGCCGAGCGGTTCGGCGCGCGGGGCCCGGTGCAGACGGTCTCCACCGGCTGCACCTCGGGACTCGACGCGGTCGGGTACGGCTTCCACACCATCGCCGAGGGCCGGGCCGACGTCTGCATCACCGGGGCGTCCGACTCGCCGATCTCACCGATCACGATGGCGTGCTTCGACGCCATCAAGGCGACGTCGCCGAACAACGACGACCCCGAGCACGCCTCGCGGCCGTTCGACGCGCACCGCGACGGCTTCGTGATGGGCGAGGGCGCGGCGGTGCTGGTCCTCGAGGAGTACGAGCACGCGCGGGCCCGCGGGGCGCAGATCCACTGCGAGATCGGCGGGTACGCCACCTTCGGCAACGCCTACCACATGACCGGTCTGACCAGCGAGGGCCTGGAGATGGCCCGGGCCATCGACAGCACCCTCGACCAGGCCCGTCTCGACCCCACACGGATCGACTACGTCAACGCGCACGGCTCCGGCACCCGGCAGAACGACCGGCACGAGACGGCCGCGGTGAAGCGGTCGCTCGGCGCCCACGCGTACGACACTCCCATGAGTTCCATCAAGTCGATGGTGGGGCACTCCCTGGGTGCGATCGGCGCGATCGAGGTGGTGGCCTGCGTGCTCGCCCTGAAGCACCAGGCCGTACCGCCGACGGCGAACTACGAAACCCCCGACCCCGAGTGCGACCTGGACTACGTCCCGCGCACCGCCCGTCCCCGGAAGCTGAGGAACGTGCTCTCCGTGGGCAGCGGGTTCGGCGGCTTCCAGTCCGCGGTGCTGCTGACCGGGCCGAGCGGGAGGAACCGATGAGTACTCAGCGCACGCAGCGCCCCCACCGCGCGGCGATCACCGGCATCGGTGTGATCGCGCCCAACGGACAGCGCACCGATGCCTACTGGAAGTCCGTCAGCGAAGGCATCGGCGTGCTGGACCGGATCACCCGCGAGGGCTGTGGACACCTGCCGCTGCGGGTGGCGGGCGAGGTCCGCTCCTTCGACCCGGCGGCCCTCGTCGAGGACCGGTTCCTGGTCCAGACCGACCGGTTCAGTCATTTCGCGATGGCGGCCGCCGCCCTCGCCCTCGACGACGCCGGGCTCGGCAGCGGTGATCCCGCGGAGCCGTTCTCCGTCGGCGTGGTGACCGCGGCCGGTTCCGGCGGAGGCGAGTTCGGGCAGCGCGAGCTGCAGAAGCTCTGGGGGCAGGGGCCGCGGTTCGTCGGCCCGTACCAGTCCATCGCCTGGTTCTACGCCGCCAGCACCGGCCAAATCTCCATCCGCAGCGGTTTCAAGGGCCCGTGCGGGGTGGTGGCGAGCGACGAAGCCGGCGGTCTCGACTGCCTCGCGCACGCCGCCGGGGCGATCCGGCGCGGTACCGGCACGATGGTCGTCGGTGCCGCGGAGGCCCCGCTGGCCCCCTACTCGATGGTCTGCCAGCTCGGTTACTCCGAGATCAGCACCGTCGAGGACCCGGACCTCGCCTACCGTCCCTTCACCTCGAAGGCCTGCGGGTTCGTGCCCGCCGAGGGGGGTGCGCTGCTCGTCGTCGAGGACGAGCGGAGCGCCCGCGAACGCGGGGCGCCGGTGCGGGCCACCGTCGCCGGCCACGCCGCCACCTTCACGGGCGCCTCCCGCTGGGAGGAGTCCCGGGAGGGGCTGGCCCGCGCGATCCGCGGCGCCCTCGACGAGGCGGGCGCCGCGCCGGAGGACATCGACGTGGTGTTCGCCGACGCGATGGGCGTGCCGGAGGCGGACCGCGCCGAGGCGCTGGCGATCACCGACGCGCTGGGCGCGCACGGCGGACGGGTTCCCGTCACGGCGCCCAAGACCGGCTTC
>NZ_LIRG01000515.1 GCF_001419695.1 Streptomyces prasinopilosus | reverse complement strand
TCGTCCGGGCCGTCCGGCAGGGCGACTTGACCGGAGCGGAGCACCGTTCCGGTGCCTCGTCACCGGGCGAAGGCCCTCGGAGGAACCTCCTGCCCGATCGCGCACCGCCTACTCACCGCCCGGTCCTCGGCCGACCGCAGCCGGCCGAGGACCGGGCGGTGAGTAGGCGGTGAGCGAGCGGGCAGGAGGTCCCTCCGAGGGCCTCCGCCCGGTGACGAGGCACCGGAAAGGTCCTCCGCCCCGGTCAAGTCGCCCTGCCGGACGGGCCGGACGAGGGCCCCCGGCCAGGGCGGTCCGTACCCTACTGGCTGGTAAGGGCCGGCCTGCCGGGTATGGCCCGACTCGATGTCACGGGCGTGGCCCCGGAGAGGTAGGGTCGGGGGTGGTCGGGGACATCCCATACAGCTCGCCGGCGACTTGAGCCGGCGCACCAACGAGGAGATCGGTTCGTGACGATCCGCGTAGGCATCAACGGGTTTGGCCGCATCGGCCGGAACTACTTCCGCGCATTGCTCGAGCAGGGCGCAGACATCGAGATCGTGGCGGTCAATGACCTGGGTGACACCGCGACCACTGCCCACCTGCTGAAGTACGACACCATTCTGGGCCGCCTCAAGCAGGAGGTCTCCCACACCGCCGACACGATCACCGTCGGCGACAAGACGGTCAAGGTGCTCTCCGAGCGCAACCCCGCCGACATCCCGTGGGGCGAGCTGGGCGTCGACATCGTCATCGAGTCGACCGGCATCTTCACCAAGAAGGCCGACGCCGAGAAGCACCTCACCGGTGGAGCCAAGAAGGTCATCATCTCGGCTCCGGCCAAGGATGAGGACGTCACCGTCGTCATGGGCGTCAACCAGGACAAGTACGACCCGGCGAACCACCACGTCATCTCCAACGCCTCCTGCACCACCAACTGCGTGGCGCCGATGGCGAAGGTGCTCGACGAGAACTTCGGCATCGTCAAGGGCCTGATGACGACGGTGCACGCGTACACGAACGACCAGCGCATCCTTGACTTCCCGCACAAGGACCTGCGCCGCGCCCGTGCCGCCGCCGAGAACATCATCCCGACGACGACCGGCGCCGCGAAGGCCACCGCCCTGGTGCTGCCGCAGCTCGAGGGCAAGCTGGACGGCATCGCGATGCGCGTCCCGGTCCCGACCGGCTCGGTCACCGACCTGGTCGTCGAGCTCGGCCGCGAGGTCACCAAGGAAGAGGTCAACGCCGCCTTCCAGAAGGCCGCCGAGGGCGAGCTCAAGGGTCTCCTCGAGTACACGGAGGACCCGATCGTCTCCTCCGACATCGTCAACGCCCCGGCGTCCTGCACGTTCGACTCGTCCCTGACCATGGTCCAGGACGGCAAGAGCGTGAAGATCATCGGCTGGTACGACAACGAGTGGGGCTACTCCAACCGCCTCGTCGACCTCACGGTCTTCATCGGCAACCAGCTCTGACCGTGGAGCAGACCGCCTGATATGAGTGCAGGGCTCGGCCGGCGCGCCAACGCGCTGTCCGAGCCCTGACGCACGTATCGGAGCGGTCGACCGCTTCCGATCACGAGTGATCACGAGCGAACACAAGCTCTTCTCCAGGAGTCCCTCATGAAGACGATCGACGAACTCCTCTCCGAAGGGGTCGCGGGCAAGCGGGTCTTCGTCCGCGCCGACCTCAACGTGCCGCTGGACGGCACCACCATCACCGACGACGGCCGCATCCGCGCGGTGCTGCCCACCGTCAGGGCGCTCGCCGAAGCGGGCGGCCGCGTCGTCGTCGCCTCGCACCTGGGCCGCCCCAAGGGCGCCCCGGACCCCGCCTTCTCGCTCGCCCCGGCCGCCGCCCGCCTGGGCGAACTCCTCGGCGCCGACGTGGCGTTCGCGACGGACACCGTCGGTGAGTCGGCCACCGCCACCGTCGCCGGCCTCGCCGACGGACAGGTCGCGGTCCTCGAGAACCTGCGCTTCAACGCCGGCGAGACGGCCAAGGACGACGCCGAGCGCGGCGCCTTCGCCGACCGCCTGGCCGCTCTCGCCGACCTCTACGTGGGCGATGGCTTCGGCGCGGTGCACCGCAAGCACGCCTCCGTGTACGACCTCCCGGCCCGCCTGCCGCACGCCGCCGGCTTCCTCATCGCCACCGAGGTCGGCGTCCTGAAGAAGCTCACCGACGACGTCCGGCGGCCCTATGTCGTCGCCCTCGGCGGCGCCAAGGTCTCCGACAAGCTCGCCGTCATCGACGAACTGCTCGGCAAGGCCGACCGCATCCTCATCGGCGGCGGCATGGCGTACACCTTCCTCAAGGCCAAGGGCCACGAGATCGGCACGTCGCTGGTCCAGGAGGACCAGCTCTCCGCCGTCACCGAGTACATGGAGCGCGCCGAGAAGAACGGCGTCGAACTGGTGCTGCCGGTCGACACCCTGGTCGCCGAGGAGTTCCCGGACCTGAAGACCAAGGCCCCGGCCCACCCCGAGACCGTCGCCGCCGACGCCATGCCGGCCGGCCGGATGGGCCTGGACCTCGGTCCCGAGACCCGCACGCTCTACGCCTCGAAGCTCGCCGACGCGGCCACCGTCTTCTGGAACGGCCCCATGGGCGTCTTCGAGCACCCCGACTACGCCGAGGGCACCAAAGCGGTCGCCCAGGCCCTCCTCGACTCCCCGGGCTACACCGTGGTCGGCGGCGGCGACTCCGCCGCGGCCGTCCGCATCCTGGGCTTCGACGAAAAGGCATTCGGCCACATCTCGACCGGAGGCGGCGCCTCCCTCGAATACCTCGAGGGCAAGACGCTCCCCGGCCTCGCCGCACTGGAGGACTGACCCTCAATGACCGCTGCTGAAAAAGGCCGCACCCCGCTGATGGCGGGCAACTGGAAGATGAACCTCAACCACCTCGAGGCCATCGCCCACGTCCAGAAGCTCGCCTTCGCCCTGGCCGACACGGACTACGAGGCCGTCGAGGTCGCCGTCCTGCCGCCCTTCACCGACCTGCGCTCCGTGCAGACCCTCGTCGACGGCGACAACCTGAAGATCAGGTACGGCGCCCAGGACATCTCGGCGCACGACGGCGGCGCCTACACCGGCGAGATCTCCGGCCCGATGCTGGCCAAGCTGAAGTGCGCGTACGTGGCCGTCGGCCACTCCGAGCGCAGGCAGTACCACGGCGAGACCGACGAGCTCGTGAACGCCAAGGTCAAGTCCGCGTACAAGCACGGCATCACGCCGATCCTGTGCGTCGGCGAGGAACTGGCCGTCCGCGAGGCCGGCAACCACGTCGCGCACACCCTCGCCCAGGTCGAGGGCGGCCTGAAGGACCTGCCCGCCGAGCAGGCCGAGTCCGTCGTGATCGCCTACGAGCCCGTCTGGGCCATCGGCACCGGCAAGGTCTGCGGTGCCGAGGACGCCCAGGAGGTCTGCGGCGCCATCCGCGGCAAGCTCGCCGAGCTGTACTCGCAGGACGTCGCCGACCGGGTCCGCATCCAGTACGGCGGCTCGGTCAAGTCGGGCAACGTCGCCGAGATCATGGCGCAGGCCGACATCGACGGCGCGCTGGTCGGCGGCGCCTCGCTGGACGCGGACGAGTTCGTCAAGATCATCCGCTTTCGCGACCAGTGAGTAGGCGCTAGCCGCGATCCGTCGTACCCTTGCGGGGTCCAGTGCCGAACTGGGCCCCGCGTCGTCCCATCCGATTCCGAGGAAGTTGGTCCAGCCGTGGTTTTGGGGTTCTCGATCGCCCTGATCGTCTTCAGCCTGCTGCTGATGCTGCTGGTGCTGATGCACAAGGGGAAGGGCGGCGGCCTCTCCGACATGTTCGGTGGCGGCATGCAGTCCTCCGTCGGCGGCTCCTCGGTCGCCGAGCGCAACCTCGACCGGATCACCGTCGTGGTCGGGCTGCTCTGGGCCGTCTGCATCGTCGCGCTCGGCATCATGATGAAGTCGAACTGACCCGGGCGGAAGACCCCGGCGGACGATCCGCCCGCACCGCGGGTGCGCATTCCCCGCGCAAGGCCCCATGTCCGGTACGCGCGGCACAGCGCGGCCTATCATGGGGCTTGCGTCTGGACAGGGGAGCGGTAACTCCAATCACCGGACGCGCGTTGGGCCTTACGTAGACTGAGGCGCTCGCAGCGCAGCGGAACGCCGACTCGCTTCGCCGCGCCATCACGCAGGGAGTTACGACGTGGCAAGTGGCAACGCGATCCGGGGAAGCCGGGTCGGGGCGGGGCCGATGGGTGAGGCCGAACGCGGTGAGTCAGCGCCGCGGCTGCGCCTCTCCTTCTGGTGCTCCAACGGGCACGAGACCCAGCCGAGTTTCGCGAGCGACGCGCAGGTCCCCGACACGTGGGACTGCCCCCGCTGCGGCTTCCCGGCCGGCCAGGACCGGGAGAACCCCCCGGCCCCGCCGCGCACGGAGCCGTACAAGACCCACCTCGCCTACGTGCGGGAGCGGCGCAGCGACGCGGACGGCGAGGCGATCCTCGCCGAGGCGCTCGCCAAACTGCGGGGCGAGATCTAGCGGTCCGGCTCCCAGCGGTCCGGTTCCCAGCGGTCCGGCTCGGTCCGGCCGGGGTCGGGAGCCGACGGCCGGCCGGACCCGCGCGGTGTGCCGCCCGCCGGGCGGTCCGCGCCGCACCGCGCTGTTCCCGCGCCGTGCCGTCCCCGTGCCGCATCCGCGTCGTGCCGTGCCCGCGTCCGGCCGCTCGCAGCCGCTTCCTTCTTCCCGCCCACGGCTCCGCCCCCCCGGGCCCTGCTCGTCCCTCCCGTGCCGCCCCTCCCGCCCGCGGCCCGTCCCGGCGGGCGTCCCGCCCGCCGCCGCGCTGAATGCCCGGGGGCCGGACAGCCGTATCCGTTGTTGCGCCCCACGACGGCGTCACGACAGGTGGTGTCCACCTCTGATCAATTAGGTTGGAACCGGCAGTGGGGCGGATACGCAGCACAGGCAGCAAGGAAGAAGGCTGAAGTCCGAGATGAACGCAGACGGCCGTACCAGGCTCGACCAGACTCCCGAGTGGACCGCGCTGGCCAAGCACCGCGAGGAGCTCGGGAACCTGCGGTTGCGCGAGGTGTTCGCCGCCCACCCCGACCGGGGGACCGCGTACACGCTCCGGGTCGGTGACCTGTACATCGACTACTCCAAGCACCTCGTCACCGACGACACCCTGCGGCTGCTGCGCGAACTGGCCGCCGCCACCGACGTGTTCGGGCTGCGCGACGCCATGTTCCGCGGCGAGCGGATCAACACCACCGAGGACCGGGCCGTCCTGCACACCGCCCTCAGGGCACCGCGCGACGCGGTGATCGAGGTCGACGGGGAGAACGTCGTCCCGGGCGTGCACGCCGTTCTCGACAAGATGGCCGCCTTCGCCGACCGCGTGCGGTCCGGCGAGTGGACCGGCCACACCGGCAAGCGCATCCGCACGGTGGTCAACATCGGCATCGGCGGCTCCGACCTCGGCCCCGCGATGGCGTACGAGGCGCTGCGCGCCTTCACCGACCGCGACCTCACGGTCCGCTTCGTGTCCAACGTGGACGGCTCCGACCTGCACGAGGCCGTCCGCGACCTCGACCCGGCCGAGACGCTGTTCATCATCGCGTCCAAGACGTTCACCACCATCGAGACGGTCACCAACGCCACCTCCGCGCGGACCTGGCTGCTGGACGCGCTCGGCGGGGAAGAGGCCGCCGTCGCCCGGCACTTCGTGGCCCTGTCGACGAACGCGGAGAAGGTCGCCGACTTCGGCATCGACACGGCGAACATGTTCGAGTTCTGGGACTGGGTCGGCGGACGCTACTCGTACGACTCGGCGATCGGCCTGTCCCTGATGATCGCCGTCGGCCCGGACCGCTTCCGGGAGATGCTCGACGGGTTCCACCTCGTCGACGAGCACTTCCGCACCGCCCCGGCCGAGTCCAACGTGCCGCTGCTGCTGGGCCTGCTGGGCGTCTGGTACGGCAACTTCCTGGGCGCCCAGTCGCACGCGGTCCTGCCGTACTCGCACTACCTGTCCAAGTTCACCGCCTACCTCCAGCAGCTCGACATGGAGTCCAACGGAAAGTACGTCGACCGGGACGGGCACGAGGTCCGCTGGCAGACCGGCCCCGTCGTCTGGGGCACGCCGGGCACCAACGGGCAGCACGCCTACTACCAGCTGATCCACCAGGGGACGAAGCTGATCCCGGCGGACTTCATCGGCTTCGCCGAGCCGGTCGCCGAGCTGGGCGACGAGCTCAAGGCGCAGCACGACCTGCTGATGGCCAACTTCTTCGCCCAGACGCAGGCCCTGGCCTTCGGCAAGACGCCGGACGAGGTGCGCGCCGAGGGCGTGCCCGAGGAACTGGTGCCGCACAAGACGTTCAAGGGCGACCACCCCACGACCACGATCCTCGCGCGCGAGCTGACGCCGTCCGTCCTCGGCCAGCTCGTCGCCCTCTACGAGCACAAGGTGTTCGTGCAGGGCGCGATCTGGAACATCGACTCCTTCGACCAGTGGGGCGTGGAACTCGGCAAGGTGCTCGCCAAGCGCGTCGAGCCCGCGCTCACCGAGGGCGCGGACGTGCCCGGCCTGGACGCCTCCAGCCGGGCCCTGGTCGCCGTCTACCGGGAGCTGCGCGGCCGGAGCTGAGAACACGGCGGGAAGCGGGCGGCGGACGGCCGCCCGCTTCCCGCGGAACCCCCCTGCTGCCGGCACGGTTCATGCCCGGGCCCGGGCGGGAGGACCTGTGAGCCGCCGGGCGCCCCGCCCCGTCACCCCGTGGTTCTGTCACGCGACCGCGCTCAGCGTGTCCGCGAGGCGGCGCCGGGCCGCGCGGGCGGCCGGGAGGGCGGCGAGGACGGCGGCGCCCAGCACCGCAGCGGCGCCGAGCGGCACCAGGAGCGTGGGGGAGGGGCCCCGGGCGATCCCGGCGCCGACGCCGCTCGACCGCCCCTGGGCGTCGATCAGCCAGTGCGCCAGCGGCAGCCCCGCCCCCAGGGCGAGGAGCACGGCGGCCAGGGCCGTGCAGGAGGCGGCCGTGACCGTGATCGCGGTGATCTGCCGGGGCGAGAGGCCGATCGCCTTGAGCGCGAGCAGGTCCCGTTCGCCCTCGCGGACCGTGCCGCCGATCGCGGTGAGCAGCTCGATCAGCCCGATCAGCGCGAGGACGGCGATCAGCCCGACCACGACCGCGCGCAACGGGGACAGCCCCTCGGCCGGGCCGGCCACGGCATGCACGTCGAGCAGACCGTCCCCGGCCGCGGCCAGCCGCCCGGCGACGGCCCCCGGGTCGGCGCCGGGGACCAGCCGGAGCTGGTACAGGTCGGGCTCCAGCGAGGGGTCGTTGCCGCGGAGGGTGTCGAGCGAGGTGGAGACGACCCGTCCGGCGTGCTCCGGCTCGATGCTGCGGCCGACGATGTGCAGCACCTGCGGCCGGTCGCCGACGGTCACCCGCACCCAGTCGCCGACCCGCACGTGCAGCAGGTCCAGCAGCCCCTGCCCGGCCACCGCCTCGTCGGGCCCGCGCGCGGCGCGGCCCTCGGCCAGGGTGAACGGGTAGGGCTCCTCGCGGGTGCCGAAGCCGCGCAGCGCGATCGTGGCGGTCTGGCCGGGCACCAGGGCGGCCACCTCCACGCCCGGATGGGCGGCGGCGACCTGCGGATCGCGTTCCAGCAGGGCACGGGCCTCCCGGTCGCCGAGCGAGGCGTCCGCGCGGACGCTGAGCGCGGCGGGCAGCCCCACCAGCTCCGGACTGCTCCGGAAGCGGTCGAGGGTGGTCCACGCGCTCAGCGCCACCACGATCAGCAGCAGCGGCAGCGCCAGCCTGGCCACCGTGCCCAGGGAACGCGGACGGCGGGTGAACGCCTTGTGCCAGCCCAGGACCAGCGCGGGCG
>NZ_LIRG01000514.1 GCF_001419695.1 Streptomyces prasinopilosus | reverse complement strand
CCGGGCGGGCCGGGGGGGTTTCGGCGGGAGTGCCGCACCCAGGGCAGGCGAGAGCGCCGTTGAGGTGCCTTCGGCACGGGTGGCAGTAGTCCATGTCGCGTGAAGGCTAAGTTCCGCTCACACCCGGTTCCTAGAGCGAGCTGTGAAGGTTTGGTAGGGACGCTCGCCCATAGGTTTCGAAACTGTCGAAACCGTTGTGCGCGCGACCCATTGACACCCCCACCGCCCCGTCCTTACTGTCACGCCAGCATTTCGAACGCGTGACGAAATTTCGAACGCGTCGCACCGCACCATCGAACGATCACAGGGTCCACAACGCAGCGAGGGGCAACTGCCGTGCGCATCACCGGAATCAGCACACACGTGGTCGGGACGCCGTGGCGCAACCTGACGTACGTCCAGGTGCACACCGACGAGGGGATCACGGGAGTCGGCGAGACCCGGATGCTCGGGCACACCGACGCCCTCCTGGGGTACCTGAGGGAGGCCGAGGTCAACCACATTCTCGGCTCGGACCCGTTCGCCGTCGAGGACCTGGTCCGCCGGATGAAGTACGGCGACTTCGGCCGGGCCGGCGAGATCGTGATGTCCGGTATCGCCGTCGTCGAGATGGCCTGCTGGGACATCAAGGGCAAGGCCCTCGGCGTCCCCGTCTGGCAGCTGCTCGGCGGCAGGGTGACCGACAAGGTCAAGGCGTACGCGAACGGCTGGTACACCACCGAGCGCACCCCGGAGGCCTACCACAAGGCCGCCCAGGCGGTGGTGGAGCGCGGCTACCGGGCCCTGAAGATCGACCCGTTCGGGACCGGGCACTTCGAACTCGACCACAAGGACACCCGGTACGCCGTCTCCCTGATCGAGGCGGTCCGCGACGCCATCGGTCCCGAGACCGAGCTGATGCTGGAGATGCACGGCCGCTTCTCCCCCGCCACCGCCGTCCGCCTCGCGCGGGAACTGGCGCCGTTCGACCCGGCCTGGCTGGAGGAGCCGGTGCCGCCGGAGAACCTCAAGGCGCTGGAGAAGGTCGCCGCCAAGGTCGACATCCCCCTCGCCACCGGCGAACGCGTCCACGACCGCATCGAGTTCCGCGAGCTGTTCGAGAGCCAGGCCGTCGACATCCTGCAGCCGGACGTCGGCCACATCGGCGGCATCTGGGAGACGCGCAAGCTCGCCGCGACCGCCGAGACCCACTACATGCTGGTCGCGCCGCACAACGTCGGCGGCCCGGTGCTGACCGCCGCGTCCCTCCAGGTCGGTTTCACCTCGCCGAACTTCAAGATCCTGGAGCACTTCAACGACTTCGCCGACGCGGAGATCAAGAAGGTCGTCAAGGGCGCCCCGCAGGTGAACCCGGAGGACGGCTGCTTCCACCTCTCCGACGCCCCCGGCCTCGGTGTGGAGCTGGACGTCGACGCGGCGGCCGAGTTCCCGCAGCAGCAGGCCCGCTTCGACCTGTGGGCCGAGGGCTGGGAACAGCGCAGGCCCAAGGGCACGAAGTGACCGGGCGGGCGGACGGCCCCGCGGCCGGGGACTCCGTCGCCGTCGTCGTCGACGGCCCCGGCGCGCACCGCCTGGTCGCGCACGAGCCGCGCGAGCCCGGTCCGGGCGAGGCGCTGGTCCGGGTGCACGCGACCGGCATCTGCGGCAGTGACCGCGAGGTGTACCAGGGCAACCGGCCCGAGGGGTACGTGCGCTACCCGCTCACGCCGGGCCACGAGTGGTCCGGCACCGTGGAGCGGGTGGGCGCGGGCGTGCCCGCCTCGCTCACCGGCCGCAAGGTCGTCGGCGAGGGGTTCCGCAACTGCCAGGTGTGCGACCGCTGCCACGCCGGCGAGACGACGCTGTGCTCGGCGGGCTACGAGGAGACCGGGTTCACCCGGCCGGGGGCGATGGCCGCCACGCTGACCCTCCCGGCCCGCCTGCTGCACGTCCTGCCGGACGACGCCGACCTCACCGCGGCGGCGCTGCTGGAACCGGCGGCCTGCATCGCCGCCGCCGCGCTCAAGGCGAACGCCGTGCCCGGGGAGCGGGTCGCCGTGGTCGGCACGGGGACCCTCGGCATGTTCGCGGTGCAGTTCCTGCGCGCGAGCTCCCCGGCCGACCTGCTGGTCGTCGGCACCCGCGGCGACCGGGAGGAGCTGGCCAGGCGGTACGGTGCCACCGATTTCCGCACCCGGGACCGGCCGCTCCCGGACGACTTCGACGTGGTGATCGAGACCGCCGGGTCCGCCGGCGCGGCCCGCACGGCCGCCGCGCTGCTGAGGCGCGGCGGGCGGCTCGTCCTGACGGGCATCCCGGCGCCGGGCGCGGACGGTCTCGACCCGACGGACCTGGTCGTACGGCAGCTGGAGGTGCACACCGTCTTCGGTGCGCCGCCGGACGCCTGGGCGCACACGGTGCGGGTGTTCGCCGCCGGGCTGCTCGATCCGCTTCCGCTGGTCACGCACGAGCTGCCGCTGGCCGGGTTCTCGGAGGCCATCGGGCTGGTGGGGTCCGGCGACCCGAAGGTGGGCAAGGTGCTGCTGCGTCCCTAGGGGTGCCGTCCGGGTCCCGCCGGGACCGCGGGCCCCGGCACCGCCCGCCGGAGCCCGCCCGGTCCGGTCGGATCCGGCCGGCTCCGGCCGGATCCGGACGGCGCCGCCCGCGACGGCCGGCCGTACGCCGGTGCGGGGCGCCCCG
>NZ_LIRG01000513.1 GCF_001419695.1 Streptomyces prasinopilosus | reverse complement strand
ATCACCCAGCAGTACGTGAAGAACTACTACCTCCAGCAGGAGCAGACCGTCACCCGCAAGGTGAAGGAGTTCTTCATCGCGATCAAACTGGACCGCGAGCAGAGCAAGGACGAGATCCTCGAGGGCTACCTCAACACCAGCTACTTCGGCCGCAACGCCTACGGCATCCAGGCCGCCGCCCAGGCCTACTACGGCATGGACGCCCAGGACCTCGACGCCGCCCGCGCCGCCTACCTCGCCGCCCTGGTCAACGCCCCCAGCCAGTACGACGTCGTCACCCACCCGGAGAACCGCCCCGCCGCCGAGGCCCGCTGGAACTACGTCCTGGACGGCATGGTCGAGAAGGGCTGGCTGGACCCGGCCGAGCGCGCCGGCCTGACGTTCCCCGCCCCCAAGGAGAGCACCAACTCCACCGGCCTGTCCGGCCAGCGCGGCTACATCGTGCGGATCATGAAGGACCACCTCATCCAGAACAGGATCGTGGGCGAGGAGGAACTCGACGCGGGCGGCTACCGCATCACCACCACCCTGCAGAAGGACAAGCAGAACGCCTTCGTCGACGCCGTCAACGACAACCTGATCGACCGGCTCGACCAGAAGCAGCGCAAGGTCGACACGTACGTCCGCGCGGGCGGCACCGCCGTCGAACCGAAGACCGGCAAGGTCCGCGCCATGTACAACGGCATCGACTACGTCCAGCAGTACACCCCCAACGCCACCCGCCGGGACTACCAAGTCGGCTCCATCTTCAAGCCGTTCGTGTTCGCCGCCGCCGTCGAGAACGGGTCCACCACCCAGGACGGCCTCCCCATCACCCCCAACACCGTCTACGACGGCACCAACAAGCGCCCCGTCGAGGGCTGGCCCGGCGGCCTCTACGACCCCGCCAACGAGGACGACCGCTCCTACGGCGACATCACCGTCCGCGAGGCCACCGACAAGTCCGTCAACGCCGTCTACGCCCAGATGGCGGTCTGCTGGACCTCTTCGGCGCCGACGTCGACCGCCATCTGGGCGTAGA
>NZ_LIRG01000512.1 GCF_001419695.1 Streptomyces prasinopilosus | reverse complement strand
CCTCGGTCAGCCGGTGCGCCTGGGGCGCGGAGCGCACGTCGTTCCACAGCAGCGCGGGGCGCACCGGCTCGCCGTGGGCGTCCAGGGTGACCAGCCCGTGCTGCTGGCCGCCGATCGACACCGCGGCGGCCTCGTGCGCCGCCTGGCCGCACTGGCGCAGGGCCTGGGTCAGGGCGTCCCACCACTGGCGCGGATCGCTTTCCCGGCCCGCCCCCGAGGTCACCGTGTGCGGTGCCTGGCCGCTCGCCACGACCCGCCCGGTGGCCGCGTCGACGACCAGCGCCTTGGTGGACTGGGTGGACGTGTCCACGCCGACCACGAGCGGACCCTCGGCTGCTGACATCGGTTTCTCCCTCTAGCGCGGCTCGGCGGGCTGACCATCTTCCCAGAGATGTTGCTGCATACTAATTTGTAAATCGCCATGACGAAATACCCTCATCGAGCAAGGAGCCGCGGCATGAACTACCAGCCCACCCCCGAGGACAGGTTCACCTTCGGCCTGTGGACCGTCGGCTGGCAGGGACGGGACCCGTTCGGCGACGCCACCCGACGCGCCCTCGACCCGGTCGAGTCGGTGCAGCGCCTGTCCGAGCTGGGCGCCCACGGCGTCACCTTCCACGACGACGACCTGATCCCGTTCGGCTCGAGCGACAGCGAGCGCGAGGGACACATCAAGCGGTTCCGGCAGGCGCTGGACTCCACCGGCATGAAGGTGCCGATGGCGACGACCAACCTGTTCACCCACCCGGTGTTCAAGGACGGCGCGTTCACCGCCAACGACCGCGACGTGCGCCGCTACGCGCTGCGCAAGACCATCCGCAACATCGACCTCGCGGTCGAGCTCGGCGCCGAGGTGTACGTGGCCTGGGGCGGCCGCGAGGGCGCCGAGTCCGGTGCCGCCAAGGACGTGCGGGTCGCCCTGGACCGGATGAAGGAGGCCTTCGACCTGCTCGGCGAGTACGTCACCTCCCAGGGCTACGACCTCCGCTTCGCCATCGAGCCCAAGCCGAACGAGCCGCGCGGCGACATCCTGCTGCCGACCGTCGGCCACGCCCTGGCGTTCATCGAGCGCCTGGAGCGGCCCGAGCTGTACGGCGTCAACCCCGAGGTCGGCCACGAGCAGATGGCCGGGCTGAACTTCCCGCACGGCATCGCCCAGGCGCTGTGGGCGGGCAAGCTGTTCCACATCGACCTCAACGGCCAGTCCGGCATCAAGTACGACCAGGACCTCCGGTTCGGCGCCGGTGACCTGCGCGCCGCGTTCTGGCTGGTGGACCTGCTGGAGTCGGCCGGCTACAGCGGCCCGAAGCACTTCGACTTCAAGCCGCCGCGGACCGAGGACCTCGACGGGGTGTGGGCCTCGGCGGCCGGCTGCATGCGCAACTACCTCATCCTGAAGGAGCGCGCCGCCGCCTTCCGTTCCGACCCCGAGGTGCAGGAGGCGCTGCGCGCGGCCCGCCTGGACCAGCTCGCCGAGCCCACGGCGGCCGACGGCCTCCAGGCCCTGCTCGGCGACCGGTCCGCCTTCGAGGACTTCGACGCCGAGGCCGCCGCCGCGCGCGGGATGGGCTTCGAGCGCCTCGACCAGCTGGCGATGGACCACCTGCTGGGCGCCCGGGGCTGAGTCCCCCGGCACCGGAACCCCCGGGGACCCGCCCGGGGGTCCGGGCGGGGCGCGGCACGGCAGGCGCGGCGGTACCCGCGGGAGGGCTACGTCCCGCGGGGCCGCCCCGCCACCGCGTCCGTCCACGGGTCCGCCTCCGCGTGCGTCCCGGCCTCCGCGCGCGCCTCCGCCTCCGCCGCGGCCAGGGCCGCCGCCGGGTCCCGGGCGGCGTCTCCGGCCGGGACCCAGCGGCCGCGCTCCTTGCGGTACGGCCACCAGCGGCCGTCGCGCCCGAGCCGCAGCTGGACCCGTCCGCCGTCGAGGGTCCAGCGGTTGGCGCGGGCCCGGAGCACCGGCCGCTCGGCCTCGTCGCTCTCGGCCCAGGCCGACTCGAGGGCGGACCGCGCGCGTGCGAGGGCCACGGCGTCCGCCGACCACTCCTCGTCGAGCACGGCCAACGCCGCCGCGCCGCCCCGCTGCCAGGCCCGTACCGCCACCGCCAGACCTTCCCGGCCGCGGCCCGAACCGTCGGCGAGCCGGGCCGCCACGGTGCGCGGGGGCCCACCGGCGGCCAGCCGCACCGCGTCGTCCCGCACGCCCGCCGGTTCCGGCACCGCCGGGCGCCGCCCGTGCCCTTCCCGGAGCGCCTCCGCCAGCAGGCGGTGGGCCCGCACGGCGGTCCGCGCGGCGAGGAACTCCAGGGCGGACGGGTCGACTCCGGCGGCGGGCGGCTCGTCCGTGTCCAGGGACGGCGGCACCCCCGGTTCCGCGGGAAGCGGGGGGACACCGGGCAGCGCGGGCCGGATGCCGCCCGCCGCGAACGCCTCGGCCGCGTCCACCCCCTCCGGCCGCGACGGCTTCCCGGCGGCGGCCGGCGGCCCGCCGCGCGACTGGAGCGCGTCCAGCAGGGCGCGTTCACCGCGTCCCCGCACCAGGAGCAGGACGAACGGGTCGTGGTCCAGCAGCCGGGCCACCTGGTAGCAGAGCGCCGCCGTGTGACCGCAGTGGTCCCACGCCCCGCAGTCGCACTCCGGCTCCAGGTCGCCGAGGCCCGGCAGCAGTTCGACCCCGGCCAGCTCCGCGTCCTCCACCAGGTGCGGCGGCATCTCCCGGTCGAGCAGCGCCGCCACGTGCCCGGCCCGCTCGACGGCCATGTCCAGGAAGCGGTCCCACTGTCCGCCGGACAGTTCCTGCAGCAGCACGTCCGCGCGGTGCGCCGTGCGGTCACGGTCCTGGACGACGGCCGTGATCCGCCCCGGCCGTACGGACACGGCGCCGACCGCTCCCGCGCGCGCGAGCCGGCGGCCCGCCTTGAGCTGCCGGTCGTCCAGGGCCGTGCCCTCCAGCGCCGTCAGCCACGCCCGGCCCCACCAGGTCTGCGCGAAACCACGTCCCCGCGCGGGGGGCAGCGCGGCGAACGTCCGCTCCGCGCCGGCCCGCTCCGGGCCGGCCCCGTCCGGGCCGGGTCCCCTCACGGAGACTCCCTCAGGTTCGTACCACTCATCCGGACCTTCCCCTTCCGTCCCGTCCGCCTCGTACCCGGTCATCGCGGCTCTCCCCGCAGTGCCACCAGATCCGCCAGTTCCGCGTCCGTCAGCTCCGTGAGCGCCGCCTCACCGGAACCGAGCACCGCGTCCGCCAGCTCCCGCTTGCGGACCAGCAGAGCGGCGATGCGGTCCTCGAT
>NZ_LIRG01000511.1 GCF_001419695.1 Streptomyces prasinopilosus | reverse complement strand
GCCGGCCCCGCCGAGGCGGTCCAGGGCCTCCTGGATCTCGTCGATGCCCTCCAGCATCTCCTCGGCGTCCCCGAGGATCGACCCGTACATCGCGCCCATCAGGAACAGGCCCGCGCCGAAGCCGGCCAGCATGCCGCGGTGCAGCCGCAGGGCGAGGCCGAGCGGTGTGGCGAGCGCGTCGGAGGCCGTGGGCCTGCCCGGCCTCTCCGGACGCAGGCCCGCGCCCACGTCCCGCCGGGTGGAGAGCGCGAAACCCGCCGCCGCGCACACCGCCGCGAACCCCGCGCAGAGCAGCAGCGGCCACCAGCGGTCGTCGACGTACGGGTAGCTGCGCTGCACCCAGCCGATCGGGGACAGCCACGACAGGGCGCCGTTGCCGACGCTGTCGCCGGCGGCGCGCAGCACGTAGGCGAGGCCGACGACCGCGAGCGCCGTGCCGGACGCGCCACGCGCGTGCGCGGTGACCTGGACGGTGACCGCGGCGACGGCGGCGAAGACGAGACCGGCGGCGGCGTGGGCGGAGCCGTAGAGCAGCGAGCCCGCCGTGCCACCGTCCCCCAGCCCCGCGCCCGCCAGGCCGAGGGCCAGCAGCAGTGCCAGGACGAGGTTGGCCAGGACCGCGACGGACAGGGCGGCGGCGAGGTGGGCGTGGCGGCCCACCACCGTCGAGCGCACCAGCTCGGCGCGGCCGGTCTCCTCCTCGGCGCGGGTGTGCCGGGTGATGATCAGCACGCTCATGAGGCCGACGAGAACGGCCGTGAAGCCGAGCATCTGGTGGCTCAGCATGGAGCCGAAGCCGTAGTCGTCGAGGTAGTGGCGGGGGCCGGACATGGCGAGGCCGGCCGGGCTGTCCATGCTCCGGACGGCGTTCGCCCGGTCCTCCGGGGAGCTGTACAGCGTCCTGAGGCTGTCCGCCGTGGCGAGCGTGCCGAGGAACAGGGCCAGGATCCACACCGGGAGCCGGATCCGGTCGCGGCGCAGGGCGAAGCGGACCAGCGTCCGGGTCCCGGCCAGCGCGCCGCCGCCCGCGGCCGGTCCGGCGGGGGCCGGCGCCCCGGGGGCGGTGGTCGCGGCGGTCATCGAGGGTCTCCGCCCGTGTGCCGCCCGCTCGGGTCCTGCCCGCCCGTGCCGTGCCCGTCCATGCCGTGCCCGTCCATGCTGTGCCCGCCCGTGCCGTGCCCGTCGGCGGCGAGCTCGTCGCCGTAGTGGCGGAGCATCAGCTCCTCCAGGGTCGGCGGGTGGCTGACGAGGCTGCGGACGCCGAACTCGGTGAGCCTGCGGACCGCCGCGCCGACCTGACCGCCGTCGACGGCGAAACGCACCCGGCCGGTGGCCCCGTCGAGGATCCGCAGGTCGTGCACGCCGGGCAACCCGTCGAGACCGGTGACGGGCCGCTCGGTCTCCGCCTCGACGGTCGTACGGGTCAGATGGCGCAGCTCGCCGAGGGTGCCGGACTGGACGGTGCGCCCCAGCCGGATGATGCTCACCCGGTCGGCGAGCTTCTCCACCTGGGCCAGGATGTGGCTGGAGAGCAGGACGGTCCGGCCGGCCGCCTTGGCCTCGCCGATGACGTCCTGGAAGACGACCTCCATGAGCGGGTCCAGTCCCGCGGTCGGCTCGTCGAGCAGCAGCAGTTCGGCGTCGGAGGCGAGCGCGGCGACGATGGCGACCTTCTGCCGGTTGCCCTTGGAGTAGGCGCGGCCCTTCTTGGTCGGGTCCAGGTCGAAGCGCTCGACGAGCTCGGCGCGCCGCCTCCCGTCCAGGCCGCCGCGCAGCCGCGCCAGCAGGTCGATGGCCTCGCCGCCGGTGAGGTTCGGCCACAGCTCGACGTCGCCGGGGACGTAGGCGAGGCGGCGGTGGAGCTCCACGGCGTCCGCCCACGGGTCGCGGCCGAGCACCCGGGCGGTGCCCGAGTCCGCCCGCAGCAGGCCGAGCAGGACACGGAGGGTGGTGGACTTGCCGGACCCGTTCGGGCCCAGGAAGCCGTGGACCTCGCCGGACCCGACCTCCAGGTCGAGCCCGTCGAGCGCGCGCGTGCGGCCGAACGACTTGTGGAGTCCGGACACGGTGATGGCCTTCGTCATGCTTCGGAACGTACGCTTGCTTCATAAATTTGTGAAGATTAAGAACGGTGTGAATGCCGGATTAGACTGACCGGTACCGCTGAGCTGCGGATACGGAGACGCGGAGGCCGGCGGAACGTGCGGGGGCCGAGGGCGGAGAGGGTCGGATCATGACGGAGGAAGGGGCCGGGCGGCCGGAGCGGGACCCCGAGGCGGTCTCCCGGTTCGTGGAGCACTTCGCCGCCCAGCTGGTGGCGGCCGGAATGCCGCGCATGCCGGCCAGGGTCTTCGCGTCCCTGCTGGTCTCGGACACCGGGGCCAGTACCTCCGCCGAGCTGGGGGAGACGCTGCGGATCTCGCCCGCCGCGGTGTCCGGAGCCGTGCGCTACCTGGACCAGCAGCACCTCGTCTCCCGCGAGCGGGAACCCGGCTCACGCCGCGAGCGCTACCGCGTGCACGGCGATCAGTGGTACGAGGCCCTCACCAACCGCGAGGCCGTCATCCGGCACTGGCAGGACGCGCTGCGCGAGGGCGTCGCCAGCGTGGGTCCCGACACCCCGGCGGGCCTCCGGCTGGGGGAGACGCTGGCCTTCTTCGAGTTCGTGGAGAAGGAGATCGAGACAATCATGAAGCGGTGGCGGGTCCATAGGGACGAGACCTTCGGCGGCGCCTGACCCGGGCCCGGCGTCGAACCGGCCGTCGTGCGGCACCGGCCGTCGGGTGCCACCGGCCCGTCGGGTGCCACCGGCCCGTCGGCGGCGCGCCGACCGGCCGCGCGACACCGGCCCTTCGCGGCGCACCGGTCCTTCGCGGCGCACCGGTCCTTCGCGATGCACCGGCCCGTCGTGTGACACCGGTCCTTCGCGGCGCACCGGCCCGTCGCGTGACACCGGCCCGTCAGGGGCACCGCGGCTCACACCGGCAGCGTCAGCCCCCAGGCGTCCTCCCGGGCCGTCCACGTCCGGGTGCTCACGGGCCCCGACACCAGGGCGTCCGCGCGGTAGCGGAAGTGCGCCCCCGACACCGTCAC
>NZ_LIRG01000510.1 GCF_001419695.1 Streptomyces prasinopilosus | reverse complement strand
CCGCAGGGCGTTGGTGACCAGCTCGCTGACCAGGAGTTCCGTGGTGTCGACGAGGGGTTCCAGGTCCCAGGCGAGCAGTTGGGCGCGGGCGTGCTCGCGGGCGCGGCCCACGCTGCGGGGTTCGCGCGGCAGCGCCCAGTCCCCGACGGACTCGGCGGGCAGCCCCTGGACCCTGGCCATGAGCAGCGCGATGTCGTCCTCGCCGTGGTGGGTGTCGAGGGTGGTGAGGACGTGGTCGCAGACGTCCTCCAGGTTCCGGGTGTCGGCGCGCGGCGGCGCCGATCCGTCGCGGGGGGCGTCGCCCGAGGGCCGGACGGGGCCGGTGAGGGCGCCCACGAAGGCCCGGAGGCCCTCGTCGAGGGGGTGGTCCCGGCTCTCCACGAGCCCGTCGGTGTAGAGCGCGAGCAGGGCCCCCTCGGGCAGTTCGACCTCGACCTCCTCGAAGGGCTCCCCGCCGACGCCGAGCGGCAGGCCCGGCGGCACGTCCAGCATCAGGGCGGGCTCTCCGGGCTCGACCAGGACGGGCGGCAGGTGGCCCGCGTTGGCGAAGGTGCACCGCCTGGTCACCGAGTCGTACACGGCGTAGACGCACGTCGCCAGGTAGATCTCGGACAGGTCGGCCTCCCGGGGGCGGCGAGCGGCCCGGGTCGCCTGCCGGACCCCGCCGGGGGTGCCCAGGCCCCGGGCGATCTCGTCCAACTGGGAGAGGACCTCGGCGGGTTCGAGGTCCAGCTGGGCCAGGGTGCGCACGGCGGTGCGCAGTTCGCCCATCGCGACCGCGGCGCGCAGGCCCCGCCCCATCACGTCCCCGACGACCAGCGCGGTGCGGTGGCCGGGCAGTTCGATCACGTCGAACCAGTCGCCGCCGACCTCGCCGGCCCGGCCGGTCGCCGCGCTGCCGGGCAGGTACCGGCAGGCGATGTCGAGGCCGGACGCCTCCGGGTCGCCGGGCGGGAGCAGGGACCGCTGCAGTATCAGGGCGCGTTCGTGCTCGCGCCGGTAGAGGCGGGCGTTGTCGATGCAGACGGCCGCACGCGCGGCCAGCTCCACGGCGAGGTCGCGGTCGCGGTCCCCGAACGGCTCGCTGCCCTTGGTACGGGCGAACTGGGCGAGGCCGACCACCGTGTCGTGGGCGACCATCGGCACGGCGAGCGTGGACCGCACCAGCCCGCCCTCCTCGCCCGGCACGGTCCGCGGCCGGGCGGTGCGCAGGGCGTCCGCGCACGGCGAGTTGAACGCGTAGTGGTGGACGGAACCGAGCTTGACGGGCTCCCCGGTGACGCTGAACGGCGCGCCGGAGACGGCGCTGGCGAAGGCGACGCGGCGCACCTCCGCGCTGCCGTCGGCGAGGCCCGGCGGGGTCTCGTCGCCGGCCAGCAGCCCCTGGTAGAGGTCGACGGTGGCCAGGTCGCAGAAGCCGGGGACGGCGACGTCGAGGAGTTCGCGGGCCGTGGTCTCCAGGTCGAGGGAGGTGCCGATCCGGGCACCGGCCTCGTTGAGCAGGGCGAGGTTGCGCCGCGCGGCGGCGGCCTCGCGGGCGGCGGCGCGGCGGGCCGTGATGTCCGTCCCCAGCCACGCGATGCCGATGGGGCGGCCGCTGCCGCTGTGCACGCGGTACAGGTTGATGGACCAGTGGCGGTGTTCCTCGGTGCCCGGCACGAAGCCCGTGACGTGCATGTCCGTGATGGACTCGCCGGTGTCCAGCACCCTGCGCATGGTCGCGTCGACCCGCTCGGCCTCACCGCGCGGCAGGTAGTCGTGGACGTTCCTGCCCCGGTGGTCGTCGGGCGTACCGCCGAAGATGGACGCGAACCGCTGGTTGGCGCGGCGGACCCGCAGGTCGGGGTCGATCAGCAGGAACCCGAAGGGAGACTGGCCGAAAATGGCCTGCGAGGCGGCGAGGTCCGTCTCGATGCTGCGCAGGGTGCGCACGTCGACGACGATGCAGACGGCCGCTCGCTCGCCCTCCTCGGTGCGCGTCGGCATGACGTACACCTCGGCGAGGGCCTCCCCGCCGGGCGCACCGTCCTCCCCCGTCCCGGGGAGGCGGAAGGGGACGGCCCCGGTCCACTCCCGGCCGTCGAGGATCTCGGCCATCTTGCGCTGGCCCTGCTCCCGCCGGTCCGGGTCGACGAAGGCCTCGATGGGGTCCGTCCCGACGGCCCGCTCGGCCGGGATGCCGAAGATCTCCTCGGCGCGCAGGCTCCACTGGTCGACCAGTCCGTCGGGGCCGATGGAGAAGGACGCGACCCTGATGTAGTCGTACATGGAGCCGGGAGGACTGACCTGCCACATCCCGTCCGCCGACGGAAGGCCGCCGGCGGACGGCCGGTCGTCG
>NZ_LIRG01000051.1 GCF_001419695.1 Streptomyces prasinopilosus | reverse complement strand
CCGTCTGGTGTGACCGGCTCACCGACTCACCGACCTGAAGCCGTGCGAGCCGGTCACACCAGACGGCGGGCCGTGGCCCAGCGGGTCAGTTCGTGACGGTTGGAGAGCTGGAGTTTCCTGAGGACCGCCGAGACATGGGACTCGACCGTCTTCACCGAGATGAAGAGCTGCTTGGCGATCTCCTTGTACGCGTATCCCCGGGCGATCAGCCGCAGTACCTCGCGCTCACGCTGGGTGAGACGGTCGAGGTCCTCGTCGAGCGGCGGGGCGTCGGTCGAGGCGAAGGCGTCGAGGACGAAGCCGGCCAGGCGGGGCGAGAAGACGGCGTCGCCCTCCTGGACGCGGAACACCGAGTCGACCAGGTCGGTCCCGGTGATCGTCTTGGTCACGTATCCGCGGGCGCCGCCCCTGATCACACCGATCACGTCCTCCGCCGCGTCCGAGACGGACAGCGCGAGGAAACGGACCGGCTGCTCGGTGTCGCCCATCAGCGGGGCGCAGCGCCGGAGCACCTCCACGCCACCGCCACCGGGCAGGTGCACGTCGAGGAGGACGACCTCGGGCCGGGTCGCGGTGATGACCGTGACCGCCTGGTCGACGTCCGCGGCCTCGCCGACCACCTCGACGCCGGTCTGCTCGGTCTGTCCTATCTCGGCCTGGACGCCCGTGCGGAACATGCGGTGGTCGTCGACGAGGACGACACGCACATGGCGCCCGGCGCCGCCGGTGGACTGCGCGGACTCGGCGGCCCGGGCAGCCGGTCCCGCCGTTCCGTTCGGGCCGGTCGGCTCGTTCGGCTCGCTCATGACGTGTTCTCCGCCCTCTCCATCTCCAGCTCGACCTCCGTGCCGCCGTCCGGCACCGCGCGCAGCCGCGCCGTGCCGCCGTTGCGCTCCATGCGGCCGATGATCGATTCTCTGACACCCATGCGGTCGGCGGGTATCGAGTCCAGGTCGAAACCGGGGCCGCGGTCCCGGACGGACACGAAGACCGTCCTTCCCTCGACTTCGGCGTAGACCTGTACGGCACCCCCCTCGCCACCGTACTTGGCCGCGTTCACCATCGCTTCGCGCGCGGCCTGCATCTGCGGGCCGATCTTCTCGTCCAGCGGGCAGTCGCCGACGACGACGACCTCGATGGGGACCCCGTGCTTGTCCTCCACCTCCGCGGCATTGCGCCGTACGGCGTCGGCGAGGGTGGTGGGCTCGTCGGCCTCGTCCTTGCCGGTGCCCTCGGGCTTGTAGAGCCAGGCGCGCAGGTCGCGCTCCTGAGCGCGGGCTAGCCGGCGCACCTCGCCCGGGCTGTCGGCGTTGCGCTGGATCAGGGTGAGGGTGTGCAGCACCGAGTCGTGGACGTGGGCGGCGACCTCGGCCCGTTCCTGGGCCCGGATGCGCATCAGCCGTTCCTCGGACAGGTCCTGGGTCATGCGCACCAGGTACGGACCGGCGAGGAGCGTGATCCCGACGAGGACCGCGAGGGCCGCCTGGAGCACCGACGCGAGGTGGGCGCCGGAGCCCCGGAGGACGAAGATGCCCGACACACCGGCCGTCACCAGCAGGACGCCGGCGCCGGCCCGCAGCAGGGTGACCGTGCGGCGGCGGCTGCCGACCTCGACCCAGCGGGCCCGGCGCGCGTTGTCCGCCTGGCGCCAGACCAGGGCGACACCCGCGCCGACGAGCACGGTCGGCCAGAGGTAGGCCCTGGCGCCGTTGGACAGGTCCACATTGCCGACGAAGACCATGGCCACGACGACCATGAGGAGCAGGGCGACGATCTGGCCCTTGTCCGGTCTGCGGGTGACGAGTCTGCGCCGGCCGTCCGGTGAGCTCTCGGTCGCCACCAGCGGGGGCGGTTTCTGCGCGTCCACGCCGCCGACCCCGAGCGGGACGAAGAACCAGAAGGCGGCGTACAGCAGTGCGCCCAGGCCGTCGGCCATGAACAGGCCGACGAAGACGAGCCGTACCCAGATCACGGGCAGCCCGAGGTGTCCGGCGAGCCCCCGCGCCGCACCACCGAGCCAGCGTCCGTCACTGCTGCGGTAGAGCTTGCGCGGCGGCCGCGGTTCTGCGAGGGGCGCTGCTGCGGCTTCCGACATGCCAATGATGGTCACACGGCCCCGGTTCCGGGACATCAGGGTCGGTCCCGGAGACTCCCCTGATCTCCGGGAGCCCGGCCCCTCGTACGCTCCCCGGCCGCCCCCTCAGGGCCGATATCAGGGTCCGGCCAGGGTCGTCCCGGCTGCCGTCGCGGCGGCTCGCCCGTCACCATGGACTCATGACAGATCACCAGCACGCCGCGACGGCAGCCGGGA
>NZ_LIRG01000509.1:1354-1624 GCF_001419695.1 Streptomyces prasinopilosus | reverse complement strand
CCCGCGGACGAGCACGCCCTCGTGCGGAGCCACGGACGGGACCGGCCCGGCGGACCGCCGCGCCCCGGCTTCGGAGGATCCTCCCAGCCGCGCACCGGCCTGCCCGGAGGATCGCACCGGCACGGGCGATCCGGTCGCCATGGGACAATGAAGTACGTGCTCTTCCCCCTGGCTGACCTGTCCGGGGGCCACCTCTGATCGACTGGGATGTGCAGCACGTGCGTTTCCTCAACGACATCCAGCCCCCGTACGACCTGACCTACGACGACG
>NZ_LIRG01000509.1:0-1294 GCF_001419695.1 Streptomyces prasinopilosus | reverse complement strand
GCCCGCCGCGGCGGGCTCGTGGTCATCCCGCAGGACATCCCGATCGAGGTCGTCACCGAGGTCGTCGCCTGGGTCAAGAGCCGCCACCTGGTCCTCGACACTCCCATCGTGCTGGCCCCGCACCAGACCGTCGCCGACGCGCTTGCCCTCCTGCCCAAGCGCGCCCACAACGCGGGCGTCGTCGTCGACGACGGGCACCGGCCGGTCGGTGTGGTCACCGACGCCGACCTGTCCGGCGTGGACCGCTTCACCCAGCTCAGCGAGGTCATGTCCCGCGACCTGCTGCTCGTCGACGCCGACATGGACCCGCGCGAGGCCTTCAACACCCTCGACGGCGCCAACCGGCGCTACGCGCCCGCCGTCGACGCCGACGGCCGCCTCGCCGGCATCCTCACCCGCAAGGGCGCCCTGCGCGCCACCCTGTACACGCCGGCCACCGACGACCGGGGACGGCTGCGCCTCGCCGCGGCCGTCGGCATCAACGGCGACGTCGCGGGCAAGGCCCGGCAGCTGCTGGACGCGGGCGTCGACACGCTCGTCATCGACACGGCCCACGGGCACCAGGAGTCGATGATCAGCGCCCTCAAGCTGGTCCGCGACCTCGACCCGCAGGTCCCGGTCGTCGCGGGCAACGTGGTCTCCGCCGCGGGCGTCCGCGACCTGATCGAGGCCGGCGCGGACATCGTCAAGGTCGGCGTCGGCCCCGGCGCCATGTGCACCACCCGCATGATGACCGGCGTCGGCCGGCCGCAGTTCTCCGCGGTCCTGGAGTGCGCGGCGGAGGCGAAGAAGTACGGCAAGCACGTGTGGGCCGACGGAGGCGTCCGCCACCCGCGCGACGTGGCGATGGCCCTCGCGGCCGGCGCGTCCAACGTGATGGTCGGCTCCTGGTTCGCCGGGACCTTCGAATCCCCGGGCGACCTCCAGCACGACGCGGACGGACGCCCCTACAAGGAGTCCTTCGGCATGGCCTCCGCGCGCGCCGTACGCAACCGCACCTCGGAGGAATCGGCCTACGACCGGGCCCGCAAGGCGCTGTTCGAGGAGGGCATCTCCACCTCCCGCATGTTCCTCGACCCGGCCCGGCCCGGAGTCGAGGACCTGATCGACTCGGTCATCGCGGGAGTCCGCTCCTCCTGCGCCTACGCGGGTGCCGGCTCCCTGGAGGAGTTCGCGGAGAGGGCCGTCGTCGGCGTCCAGAGCGCCGCCGGGTACGCGGAGGGCAAGCCGCTGCACGCCAGCTGGACCTGACCGGGCCCGGCCGTCCGGCCGGGCCCGGCCCCCGGACGGCCGG
>NZ_LIRG01000508.1 GCF_001419695.1 Streptomyces prasinopilosus | reverse complement strand
GTCACGGGCAGCCAGTACCAGTGCTCGTGCTGCCCGTGACCGCCGTCTTCCTCGTCAAGCCCGACCTGGGACCGCTCGCCTCCCGGGTCCTGAACCGGGCCGCCGGAACCGTGCTCGGCGCGCTCCTCTTCGCCGGGCTCGCCGCCGTACTGCCCCACCCCGAGGGGCTCGTCGCCCTGGTCGCGATCAGCGGGGCCCTCATCCCGGTCGCCTCCCGGCACTTCGCCGCACAGACCACCGTCGTCACCGTGCTCGTGCTCGCCCTGGTCATGGCGGGCGGCGAACGGCAGGCCTCCGTGGCGCGGATCGGCGAGACCCTGCTGGCCTGCGCGATCGTCCTCGTCGTCGGACACCTGCCGATGCCCGTACGGCGCGGCGGCGCCATCAGGTCCCGGCTCACGGAGGCGGGACACGCCGCACACGCCTACCTCACCCACGTCCTGGACGGCACCGGCGACCGCGCCGCCCGCTGGACCCTGCGCCGCGAGGCCTACCGCACCCTCGCCGAAGCCCGCGGCGCCATCGCGCTCGCCTCCGCCGAACTCCCCGCGCTCGCCCGGCACGCCGACGGCGCGGACGACTTCGCCGCCCTCCTCGAACTGCTCGTCGACACCACCACCGCCTGCGCCGTCCAGCTCGACGACACGGGCCGGCTCGACGCCCGGCACGCCGAACGGCTCGCCGAACTGCGGGACGCCCTCGACCGGCGCCGCGAACGCCTCGGGGTCCGGCTGCCGGAACTGCCCGTCGCGGGGTGAGGGGCAAAGAGGTGCGGGCGGCCGGCGGGGACGGGCGACCGGGGACCGCGGGCGGCCGGTCCGGAAGATCCTGGTACCGGGCGGGCGGGTTCCGATGAGTTCCGGCGACGGATCCGGTCACCTCCTGCAACGGGACCGTCGCACAGGAGGAACCATGTCGCTTCCGGAGATCGTCTCGCGCGCGCACTGGCACGCGGCGCGAGCGGAACTGCTGGCCAAGGAGAAGGCCGTCGCCCGCGCCGGGGACGCGCTCAACGCCGAGCGGCGCCGGCTGCCCATGGTCGCGGTCGACCGGGAGTACCTGTTCGAGGGCGGCGACGGCGAGGCCACGCTGCCCGACCTGTTCGAGGGGCGGCGGCAGCTCGTCGTGCACCACTTCGTGTGCCCGCCCGAGGGGGACGCCGGATGCCGCGGCTGCTCCGCGTTCCTGGACCGGATCGGGAACCTCGCCCTCCTGGGGGCCCGCGACACCGCCTTCGCGGTGGTCTCCCGGGCCCCGTACACGAGGATCCTCCCGTTCAAGGCGCGGATGGGCTGGGCGCTGCCCTGGTACTCCTCGCCCACCGGCGACTTCGACGAGGACTTCGAGGTGACCCCCGAACGGGACGGAGGGCCGGTCGGGCGGCCGGGCCTGAGCTGCTTCCTGCGGGACGGGGACCGCGTCTTCCACACGTACTCCACCCACGGGCGCGGCCTCGACGGACTCGGCTCGGCCACCAGCCTGCTGGACCTCACGGCGCTCGGCAGGCACGAGGAGGGGGAGGACGGACACGACGCGTGCGGCGGACAGGACGCATACGACGGGCAGGACGGGCAAGGCGGATGAGACGAGTGCGATGAGTGCGGAAACCCGTACGGATGGTGACCGCACGTCCGAGAGAGCGGAGAGAATCACCCGCCCCCGGTGGTGAACGGGTGACAACCACGTCTCAGTAGCGTCACCGGGCGAGGCGTTCCTCCGCCGTCGGCGTTTCACTCTACGGGTGCGATGCCGAAGAGGAGGGCCAGCAGGTGAACGGGCGAACGGTGCTTGAAAGCTTTCCCGCGGGCGGGCCGCGGGGGTCCTGGCCGGCGGAGGAGTTCGCGCGGGCGCGGCGCATGGAGGGCCTGCCCGCCGAGGTCGTCATGGACCTCGCGACCGACATGTTCCTGGTGATCGTCCGCGGTCGGGCACGAAAAGGGTTTCCTGACGTTCCCGGAGCGGACGGCTCCGTCAGCCCCGACAGGCCTGCGGCGCCAATCCGAGAGCAATCGAACC
>NZ_LIRG01000507.1 GCF_001419695.1 Streptomyces prasinopilosus | reverse complement strand
CGCCCGCGCCGCCGGGGCCGTCCCGGCCGTCGTCCCACGCGGCGATCCCGCGGGCGAGTTCGGCGCACAGGTCGGCGAGGGCCGGGGGCGGGCCGAAGGCGTCGCGGACGCGGGCCAGGGAGCGGGCCCGGCGGGTGAGGTCGGCGCGTTCGGCGGCGGTGGTGCCGTGGGTCCAGTGGAGCAGGGCGAGGGCGCGGGCCGCGGGTTCGTGGCGCAGGAGGCCGGCCCCGTCGTACAGGGGCAGCAGGGCGGTCAGCAGGGCGAGGGCGTCGTGGTCGTGGACGCCGCGCTCGTACCCCTCGTCGTAGGCCTCCTCGGCGGCCCGGCGGACGAGGGCGGCGAGGTCGTCGGCGGCGTGCAGGGCGGCGGGGCCGTGCTCGTGCAGCAGGCGGGCGGCGAGGTGTTCGGCGCGGTAGACCTCGGGCGACTCGGACGGCAGGTGCCGGTTCCAGTGGCGGCGGCCCTCGGCGAGGACGGGGTCGGTGACCGGGGCGCGGTAGTCGGTGCCGGTGAGGGCGAAGGCGAGGCCGTCGCCGTGCGGGACGAGGGTGAGGTCGAGGGGCTGGGTGGTGACGGCGAAGCGGTGGCCGCCCAGGCGCAGGGCGCGGCCGCCGTCGGCGTAGAGGTCGGTGCGGTCGCGCAGGGCGCGGGCGGCTTCCTGCCGGGCGGAGCGCAGGCGGCCGTCGAGTTCCTCGGCCCGGACCCGGTCGCCGAGGTCGCGCAGTTCGCCGGCGGTGCGGCGGACCTTGGCGACCAGCGGGTCGGAGGCGAAGTAGGTGCTGACCTCGTCGGTGTCGGCGAGGGCGGCGGAGCGGCGGGCGACGGTCTCCAGGACGCGTTCGGCGGCGGAGGCGAGCTGTTCGGCGCGGCGGGCGCGGGCGTCGGTGAGGCTCTGCTTGCGGGCGGCGAACGCCTCGTAGATCTCGGTGCGTTCGTCGGCGAGTTCACCGAGCACGTCGTCGAACTCCGCGAAGCGGGACTCCAGGGTCTCCAGCTGGGCCAGGACGCGGGTGAGTTGTTCGTCGCAGTCTTCGGGGCCCGCGGCGGACGCGAGGGCGCCGGTGACGGTCTGGCCGAGCAGGGCGAGTTCGGCGGTGAATCCGGCGCGGGCCTCCCTCTCGCGCAGGCCGCGGCGGCGGGCGTCGAGGGTGGCGCGGGCGCGGTTGACGCCGCCGAGGGCTTCGGCGACGCGTTCCAGCACGGCGGTGCGGACGGTCGCGTCGCCGATGTCGAGTCCGGCGACGACCTCGGTCACCGTCCGCAGCCCGTCGGCGATCTCGTCCAGGCGGGCGGCGACGGGGACGGCCTCGGCGGCGGTGCCGATCCGCTCGGCGTCGGCGACGAGGCGTTCGACGTCGGCGTGGTGGGCGGCGAAGGCGTCCTCGTGGGCGAGGTGGGCGACCGCGCGCCGGCCGAAGGAGGCGAGGTCGGCTCCGGCCTCGTCGGCGAGTGCGTCGATGCGGGCGTGGTCGGCGTAGCGCATCTCCTTCAGGGTCAGCAGATGGCCCTGGGCGTGGCGGAGTTCGGTGAGGCCGGCGACCCAGGCGGCGGCCTCGCGGGGCTGCTCGCCGCGCAGCCGGCGCACCACGGAGCCGATGCGGGAGGCCGCCTCGTCGAGCGCGACGGCGGCGCGGCGGCCGAGGTCGCGGACGGTCTCGAACTCGGCCAGGACCTGTTCGGCGGTGGTGCGCACCTCCTCCAGGGGGCCGCGCAGGTCGCCGAGTCCGGGCTCGGCGAGCCAGTGGTGGGTGTCGGCCGTGCGCACGCAGGCGGCGGTCAGCGCCTCGTACACCTCGGTCGTCGGGGTGGTCTCGGTGACGGAGCGGACCAGGGAGAGGCAGTCGGAGATGCCGCGGACGAGGTCGGCGTTGCCGACCCGGTCCAGGGGGCCGTCACCGACGGGCCGGCCCGCGGCGTGGGTGTCGGAGACGTAGGGCGAGTGCCACCGCTGGAGCGGGTGGACGCGGGCGGGCTCGTCGCCGTCGGGCCGCAGCAGGCTCAGCCCGCCGTCGTCGAACAGCGCCCAGCCGTGGCAGGGCAGCGGCGGCGCGACCTCCTCGCGGATCACGTTGTACGACAGGAGCAGGGAGCGGCCCCGGCCGGGCGCGTGGAAGGCGTACAGCACGTCCTCGCCGTTGGGCGAGCGCACCTCGCGTGCGAACTCCATGCCGTCCGTGTCGAGTTCGTACGTCTTGTGGGTGCCGGAGGCCAGGCAGTAGCCGCCGGGGAAGACGATGCCCTGGTCCTCGGGCAGGCGCCGGCAGCCCTGGCCGATGCCGTCGAGGCGGACGACGGTGCGGGTGAGGGTGTCGAAGACGAGGTGGCGGTGCGCGGTCTCCTTGTAGGGCAGGACGCGCAGCAGGATCAGGGTGCCGACGCGGGCGTGGGAGATCTCGGCGTCGGCGAGGGACTGCAGCGGCTCGTCGACCGGTTCGCTGTGGATGCCGCCGGGGGTCTCGGTGTCGCCGTCCGTGCCGACGGTGAGGGTGCCGCCGAGGGTGTCGACGAAGACCTCGCCCTGGACACGGACGCGCGGGTACCGGCCGAGGACGTGGTCCTCGCGGGTGGTGCGGGTCCATGCGACGTCGGGGTCCGGGGTGCGCGCGTGGTCGCGGTCGCCGCGCGCGTCGAGGAAGACCGCCTGCCCGTCCTCGGAGACCGACCAGCGCAGGACGCGGATGTCGCCGGCCTTCTCGCCGGTCTGGAACACGGCGAGGAGCCTGCCGTCGACGCGGCGCAGCCGCAGCAGGCGGGCCTGGCGGTAGTAGCGGTGCAGGGCGGCGAACTCCCGTACGAAGGCGGGGTCGTCGAGGAGTCCGGGCACGGCGTCGTCGGGCAGCCGGTTCAGGTCGCGGTCGTGGGCGGCGAGGACGTCGCCGACGGCGGTGTCCGTGTCCGGGCGGGGCTGGGCACGGTAGCCGAAGAGGAGCACGTCGCCCACGGCGACGACGTCGCGGGGCACGGCGGCGCGGTCGGTGCGCAGTCGTCCGGTGCCGGTCAGGCGCAGCTCGGTGGAGCCGAAGGTGGCGATCCGGAGCCGGTTCAGCTCCTCGGTGCGCCGCGCGAGTTCGGCGGCCTGCGCGGTCAGGCGGTCGCGCAGCACCCGGTAGGTGCCGCCGTCGACCGTCCCCCGGACGGCGGTGCCCGTCCCGGTGTCCGTGTCCGCCGGGTCGTGCAGGCCCCCGGCGGGCCGCCGGTGCGCGCCGCCGGGCGTCTCGTGGGTGCCCGTGCCGGGCGTCTCGTGGGTGGCGGTGGTCATGGCTGCCTCTCGGACAAAGGGGGCAGGGGAGCCGCCGTCCCCTGTGCGGCGGCTCCCCGGCCGGGGGTGGTCAGGCCCTGGCGTGGCCGTTCAGCACGGCCAGCGGTGTGTCCGCGAGGCCCAACTCCCCAGCTTTTTCGATGAGCTGCTTGATCTGTCCGGCGTTCTCGCCGCCCGGCTGCATCAGCTTCACGAGGAGCGCGGAGACCGTCAGGTTCTGCACGTCGGCGCTCGAGACGGAGCCCAGGATCCGGCCCAGGTCGTCGGTGAAGCTCGCCGAGCCGTCCAGCCACGGGCCGGCGAGGGCCTGGACGGTCCCGGAGTTCTGGACGAGTCCGTCGATGCCCTTGCCGAGCGCGATCGACGACATCAGCCGGTCGAAGAACACCGACTCCCCGCCGACGATATTGATGTCGGCGCTCTCCAGGCCGGTCGCGAGCACCGTGGCCTGCGCCTCGGCGACCTGGCGCTGCACCTCGAGCCCGGCGAGCCGGACGTCCTTCTCCGCCTCCAGGCGCAGCCGGTACTCCTCGTGCCCGCGGGACGCCTCGTCGAGGGCGGCCATCGCCGCCGCCTTCTCGGTGAGGCCGGCGGCCTCCGCCCTGAGCCTGCCGCCGATGCCCTCCGCCTCGGCGAGCGCCTTGGCCCGCGCGCCCTCGGCCTCGGCACGCATCCGGGCCTCGGACGCCTCGGCCTCGGCACGGCCGGCCTTCTCGATGACGTCGGCCTCCTTGTCGCGGACCTGCACGGCGGCGAGCCCCTCGGCGGCGGCCTCGGCCTGGATGCCCTCGGCCATCCGCACCTTGGCGCGGGCGTCGAGGTCGGCGGCCTTCAGCCGGGCCTCGGCCAGGGTCAGTTCCTCGGCGGCGCGGTGGGTGGCGGACACCTCGGCGGCCTCCGCGGCCTTGATGTCCTTGACGAGCCTCTCCTGCGCCTCGGCCTCGGCGGCGATGATGACGGCCTGCCGCTCCCGCTCGGCCTCCTCCACGGCCCGCAGCCTCTTGATCGACTCCTCCTGCTCGGCGACCGTGCGGTCCACCGCGACCCGTTCCCGGACGACCTCGGCGATGTCGCGCTTCTCGGCCTCGACCTCCTTGTCGGCGGCGATCCGGGTCAGCTGGGTCTCCCGCTCGCGGGCGATGACCTCGAGCATCCGGTCCTTCTCGATGCGCTCGCTCTCCACGGCGATGACCCGCTCGCGGTTCTTGGCGGCGACGGCGACCTCGCGGGCCTGGTTCTCGCGCTGCACGCCGAGCTGCTCCTCGGTGCGCAGGAAGGCGCTCTGCGCGCGCAGCCGCTCCTCCTCCACCACCCGTGCCGTCTCGGCCTCCTCGCGGGCCCGCACGGTCTCGATCTCCCGGCGCTGCTTGATCTCGGCGTCGGCCTGCCGGCGCTCCAGTTCGAGGATCGTCTCGCGCGCGTCGACGTTCTGCCGGGTGATCTCCTTCTCCTCGCCGCGCTGGGCCTCGTTGGTGCGCACGTGCTCCACGGCCGTCAGTTCGGTGATCTTGCGGATGCCCTGCGCGTCGAGCACGTTGCCCGGGTCGAGCTGGGAGAGCGGCGTCTGCTCCAGGTAGTCGATCGCCGCGTCCTCGAGGTGGTAGCCGTTGAGGTCGATGCCGATGACCTCGATGATCCGGTACCGCAGTTCCTCGCGCTTGGTGTAGAGGTCGGTGAAGTCCAGCTGCTTGCCGACGGTCTTCAGCGCCTCGGAGAACTTCGCGTGGAACAGCTCCTGCAGCGTGTTGCGGTCGCTGGCCCGTGCGGTGCCGACGGCCTGCGCGACCCTGATGACGTCGTCCACGGTCTTGTTGACCTTGACGAAGAAGGTGATGCGGATGTCCGCCCGGATGTTGTCCCGGCAGATCAGCCCCTCCTTGCCGGCCCGGGTGATCTCGATGGTCTTCACCGAGATGTCCATCACCTCGGCCTTGTGGAGCACGGGCAGCACGACCTGCCCGGTGAAGGTCACGTCGACCTTCCGGAGCTTGGAGACGATGAGCGCCTTGCCCTGCTCCACCTTCCGGAACAGCTTGGTCATGAGGAACAGCACGACGAGCGCGAGGAGGAGGCAGACGCCGACGACTACGGCGATGCCCACGGTGGCGGCATCCATGGATACGTCCTTCGGAACTGGTGACGGACGGAGCTGACGGGCCGGCGCCGGGCGCCGGGGTGCGGGACGGGCGGGGCCGTCCCGGTGCCGGCCGGCCCGGACGGCACGGCGGCGGTGTGGTGAGGACACGGTGGTGAGGCGGCGGGGACACGGTGGTGACGCGGCGTCGGGGTGCCGGCGGTGCGGCGGGCCCCGGTGGTGCGGAGCGCGCGGCCCGTACGGGAGCCGCGTGCGGGCTCCGCCACGGGACACGCCGGACGGACCGCCCCGGTTCCCGCCGGTACCGCGGAACTACCGGGACGGCCCGGGTTCGTCGGGCAGCAGGCGGTGCAGCGGACGCACGAAGAAGCGGGTGAGGCGCCAGGCCGCGAGCAGCGCTCCGGCCAGGGCCGGCAGGCGCAGCAGTCCGGCGCCGGGTCCCTCCGGGACGTACGCGTCCAGCAGCACGGTCACGCCGGTGGCCAGCAGCCAGGCGAACAGGGTCAGCAGGGAGAGCGCCAGGGCGACCGGCACCCCGCCCATCCCCCAGGCGTCGAGGTCCGCGTCCGGGTCGAAGGCCTGCGGCGTGGTGGCGCCGACGGCCACCAGCAGCCAGAAGCCGGCCGCCACGACGAGGGCGGCGGTGAGCAGGAGCGTGGGCAGGCCCGTGGCGGCCTCCGCGATCATGTGCATCCCCGGCCACCCCTTTCCGGCGTCCCCGCGTCCCGCGTCCCGCGTTCCGCTTCCCTCTTGACGGCTCATGCCGACGTCCGCACCGGCCCTCGCCGGTTCCGGGGCCCCGCACCTGCCGGTGCCAGGCACCGGAACCGTCCGCGGTGCTCCCCGCGGGCCATGGTGCCGGGCCGACCACCGCCCCCGCATTGCCGGTTCCCGGCAATGTTCACTAGGGTCTGCATGCCGGGTGTGGATCACATCGGGCGTCAGGACGGCGTCAAGGGTGCGTCAAGGACGCGTCAGGATTCGGGGGGCGATGTGGCGGAGCGGGAGATTCCCGAGGAGTATCTCGAAGGTTATGCCCGGATCCTGGAGGAGGTCGCGGCCACGGGCCGGCGCCTGTCCCGCGATGAGCTGGCCTCCCGCCGGGACCTCGGGGAGCGGGCCGCGGAGGCCGGCTTCGGACTGCGCACCCTGGTGCGCACCCACCTGATCGCCGCGCGGGACGCCTGGCCGCGCGGCCGGGACGACTCGGCCGAGGAGGCGCTCGCCGCCGTCCAGCAGGTGGTGGACGCGTTCGCCGAGGGCTACGAGCGGGCGCAGCGGCTGGCCGTCCGTCAGGAGGAGGCGGCCCGGCGGGAGTTCATCGACGACCTGCTCTACGGCCGCAGCGACCTCGGCCGGCTCGTCGAACGTGCCGAGCGCTTCGGCCTGCGGCTCTCCCACGAGCACGCGGTCGCCGTCGCCCGGGGCCCCGTCGCCTACGACGAGGGGGACGCCGTGCCGCGGCGGGTGGAACAGGCCCTCATCTCCCGGTTCGGTGACCGCAGCATCCTGCTCACCACCAAGGACGGGCGGCTGCTGTGCGTCGCGCCGGGGCACCAGGGCGAGGTGCTCACGCACTTCGCCAAGCAGGCGCACGCCGCCACCGACGGCGGCCAGGTGGCCATCGGCCGCCCCCGGCCCGGACCCGGCGGGGTCGTCCAGTCGTACGAGGAGGCCCTGAGCACGCTGGAGATAGCGGAACGGCTGGGGCTGGACGAGCCGGTGCTGCGCGCCGCCGAGCTGCTCGTCTACCCCGTCCTCGCCCGTGACCGCCAGGCCATGACCGACCTGGTCCACAACACCCTCGGCCCGCTCACCGCGGCCCGGGGCGGCGCACAGCCCCTCCTCGACACGCTCACCGCGTACTTCGACTCGGGCTGTGTGGCGGCGGAGGCGGCCCGCCGGCTCTCCCTGAGCGTGCGGGCCCTGACGTACCGTCTGGAACGCATCCACAAGCTCACCGGCGCCAATCCGGCCGAGCCCGCCCACCGTTACATGCTCCAGACCGCCGTCATCGGCGCCCGCCTGCTGGCCTGGCCGGACGAGCGGCTCTGATCCGCGGGCCGGCGGACGACCGGCGCGGTCCGGCCGGGCGGCGGGCGGGCGCCCCCGTCTCAGCCGCGGACCAGGGTGACCTCCCGCTGCTGGACCGCGTGGAACACGGGCAGCAGCATCCCGTCGGCCGGACGCAGCTCGGTGAGGGTGGCCTCGACGTCGACGGTGCCGGCCTTCAGGACGGCGGCGGGCACCCGCCCGGTGTTCTCCCACGTGCGGGTCTCGCCGTCGCACACCGCCAGGGTGCCGCCGACGCCGTACCGCGTGCCGCCGGTGCCCGGGTGGACGGAGGAGCCGACGAGGACCGGGCCGGAGACGCCCAGGCAGCTGTACGTGCCGGAGAGGGTGACGGTGCCGTCGCCGGCGATCCGGCCCGTGGGGTCCACCGTCACGGTCTCGTGGACGGGAGTGGGAGCGGCGGCCGCCGCCGGGGGCGCGGCGACGGCGGTGCCGAACAGCAGCGCCGCGCAGGCCGCCGCGCGGACGAGGACGGGACGCGCGGACACGGGCGCGGGGACGGAAGCGGGCGCGGAAGCGGGTGCGGACACGGACATGGGGAACCTCCCGGGGTGCGGGGAACGAGGGTGTGGGGCCCCACCAGTACCGGGAGAGCGGGCCGGGAGGAGCGACCTCACCCCTTCGGTGGCGAGTCGGTGCCGGCCGTCGGTGAACCGTCCCGGAATCGTCCGGGAGTCGTCACTCCTCGAGGCCCGCCGTTCCGGCGAGTCCGCGGTGGGGGCATGGTCCTGGTGGACGACCCCTTCGAATCGATCCACCCATGTGGAGGTGCGCCATGTGTGCCCACCGGATGTCCTGCCCCTCGTCCCATGGACAGGGCCCCCATGTGGTCGCCGCCCGTCCCGAGCAGGGCTGGAGCCTGCTGTGCGACGGCGCGATCGTCTTCGACGACACGGGGAGGCTGATGCCCGACGGCCGTGCCGTCGCCCCGCGCCGGCTCCCCGTGGACCGGCTCACCGCCGCCGCCTGAACGGCACGGCGGACCGCGGGCCGCGCCGCGCATCCGCCCCCTCCGCCCGTCCCACGGGGCCGGCTCGCATCCCGGGCGCCCACCGGACCGCCTTGCCCTTACCGGAACGCCCTTTTCCCTCAAGGGAGATGACCAGGCGTGATGCCGATGCCCGGGGGAGGGTCGCCGATCGGCACGACCTAAGATGATCAACGTGTCCGACCAGCCTGCCCCACGGTCTCTCATCGTCACGCTCTACGGCGCGTACGGCCGCTTCGTGCCGGGTCCCGTGCCCGTCGCCGAGCTGATCCGGCTCCTGGCCGCGGTCGGGGTCGACGCTCCCGCCGTGCGGTCGTCGGTGTCCCGGCTCAAGCGGCGCGGACTGCTCCTGCCGGCCCGCACCGCCCGGGGCGCGGCGGGTTACGCGCTCTCGCCGGAGGCCCGCGGCCTGCTGGACGACAGCGACCGCCGCCTCCGCGCCTTCGCGGCTGCCGGGGGCGGGGAGTGGGTGCTCGCCGTGTTCTCCGTGCCGGAGTCCGAGCGGCAGAAGCGCCACATCCTGCGCTCCCGCCTGTCCGGCCTCGGCTTCGGCACCACCGCCCCGGGGGTGTGGATCGCGCCGGCCCGGCTGTACGAGGAGACCCGGCGCACCCTGGAGCGGCTGGGGCTGGACGGTTACGTCGACCTCTTCCGCGGTGAACACCTCGGATTCACCCCCACCGTCGAGGCGGTCGCCCGCTGGTGGGACCTGGCCGGGATCGCCGCGGAGCACGAGGCGTTCCTGGACCGTCACGCGCACGTGCTGGACGCCTGGCGGCGGCGTGAGGACACCCCGCCCGAGGAGGCGTACCGCGACTACCTCCTCGCCCTCGACTCCTGGCGCCACCTCCCCTACACCGACCCGGGGCTGCCCGCCGGGCTGCTCCCCGAGGGCTGGCCGGGAACCCGCTCGGCGGAGGTCTTCCACGGTCTGCACGCACGCCTGCGGGACGCGGGGGCGGTCTTCGCGGGCCTGTGACACGTGCCACGTGAGGCGGCACGGTTCGCGAGGCGTCCTTCCGTCCGGTCCTCATCCGTCCGCGACCGCCGCCGTCATCACCGATTCGCCGTCGTCATCGCCGATTCGTGACCGCCGTCATGATTGCGCCACAGGCGGGCCGGGCATGATCGGTGCGACGGGTTCCGGGGTCTGCCCGGTGAGCACGGAAGGCCGTGCTCACCGGGCAGACCCCGGAGCCTTGACGTCCGTCACGGGTCGGCGACGCCTCCCGGGGACGGCGCCGTACCATTGGGTAATTGAAAGCAGGACCGCCTGCCTGCTCTCCATGATCGGATCGCGCGTGCACGAACCCTCGACCTCCGCCTGCTGGCGCGTCGCACTGCCGCACACCACCGCGGCCGTGCCCGTCGCCCGTGCACTGGTCCGTACCGCGCTGGCCGAGCGGGAGCACGCCGCCGACCGCGACACCGCGGAGCTGCTCACCGCCGAGCTGGTGGCCAACGCCGTGGAGCACACCTCCAGGGGCTGCCCGATCGAGCTGGTGGTGGAGCTGCTGCCCACCGGGTGCCGGGTCGAGGTGCACGACGCCGATCCGGAGCCGCCCGGCGACCTGACCCTCCCGCACCTCGACGTGCCGGATCCCTGGCAGGAGCACGGGCGCGGGCTGCTGCTGATCCGCGCCCTGAGTTCGTCGTGCGGCCACCGCCCGACCGCGTCCGGCAAGGCCGTGTGGTTCCGGCTGCCGGCGGTGCCGCGCCCGCGCCGGCCCGACTGAGCGGACCGGCCGGGCGGCCTGCCGGAGCGGTCCGGCACGGGGGGCTCCCGGCAGGGGCCCGGCCGGTGCCGCGTTCGTTCAGGCCAGGGTCGCCACCAGGACCGCCTTGATCGTGTGCATCCGGTTCTCCGCCTCGTCGAAGACGACCGAGTGGGCCGACTCGAACACCTCGTCGGTCACCTCCAGCGACTCCAGGCCGTGCTTCTCGTACACCTCGCGGCCGACCCGCGTCCCCAGGTCGTGGAAGGCCGGCAGGCAGTGCAGGAAGCGGACGTCCGGGTTGCCGGTGGCCCGCAGCACGTCCATGGTCACCGCGTACGGCGCGAGGGCGGTGATCCGCTCGTCCCAGACCTCCTGGGGCTCCCCCATCGAGACCCAGACGTCGGTGACGACGAAGTCCGCGCCCGCGACCCCCTCGGCGATCTCCTCGGTGAGCGTGATGCGGGCCCCGCTGGACTCCGCGAGCGCGTGCGCCCGGTCGACGACCTCCCGGGCGGGCCAGTACGCCTTCGGGGCGACGACGCGCACGTCCATGCCCAGCAGGGCCGCGGTGACGAGGTAGGAGTTGCCCATGTTGAAGCGGGCGTCGCCGAGGTAGGCGAAGGAGAGCTCCGTGACCGGCTTCCCGCCGCCGTGCTCGGTCATGGTGAGGACGTCGGCGAGCATCTGGGTGGGGTGCCAGTCGTCGGTCAGACCGTTGTAGACGGGCACTCCCGCGTACTCGGCGAGGGTTTCGACGGTGGCCTGGGAGTCGCCCCGGAACTCGATCGCGTCGAACATCCGGCCGAGCACCCGGGCGGTNNGCCCTGGTCGGCGGCGGCGACCTCGAAGGAGCAGCGGGTGCGCGTCGAGGGCTTCTCGAAGATCAGCGCGATGTTCCTGCCCCGGAGGTACCGGGTCTCGGTACCGGCCTTCTTGGCGGCCTTCAGCTCCGCGGCCAGGTCGAGCAGGCCGAGGAACTCCTGCGCGGTGAAGTCCACCTCCTTGAGGAAGTGGCGGCCGGCGAGGGCGGTCGGGACTGTCGCCATGGGGCGCTCCAGAGGTACAGGGACAGGGACGAATGTAACTGTATACAA
>NZ_LIRG01000506.1 GCF_001419695.1 Streptomyces prasinopilosus | reverse complement strand
CGTGAGCCCGGCCGCTCGGCCCTTTTCCGCTCGGATCCGCCCGCCCCGTCCCGCCCCGAAGCCGGCGCCGGGGTGCGCGTTCCCCGGCGGGCGAATCGGCGGGCCGGCACCTCACGGAAAAACCCCCGGGTCATTGCACCCGGGGGTTTCTTCTGCGTATATTCATTGACTCGCGACTTCAATAAGGAGGAGTCGCAAAGAAGTTAAGTGAGCACAGTATATCCGGGCGGGAGCCGAATTGTCAAACAGCGCATATCCGGACCGTGAATTCCGACAGGAACAGGAATTCATCGACGGACTGTACGCACGTGTGGACGCCCTGCGCGGTGACGCCGAGGGGTCCCTCACGGACGCGCTCGGACAGGGGAACACGCCCATGCAGGCCAGGCTGGAGCGGGACATCCTCGTCGCCGAGCGGTCCGGGCTGCTCGCGGCGCTGAACGCGGTGGACGGTTCGCTGTGCTTCGGCCGCATCGACCTCTCCTCCGGCGCCACCCACCACATCGGCCGGATCGGCCTGCGCGCCGACGACGCCGAGCGCACCCCCGTCCTCATCGACTGGCGCGCCGACGTCGCCCGCCCGTTCTACCTGGCCACCGGCCACACCCCGATGGGGCTGAGGCGCCGCCGGCACATCACCTCCGAGGGGCGCACGGTCACCGCCCTGCACGACGAGATCCTCGACCTCGGCGACGAGACCCGCACCGGCCACGAGGACCCGACCGGCGACGCCGTGCTGCTCGCCGCGCTCAACTCCGCGCGCACCGGCCGCATGGGCGACATCGTCCGCACCATCCAGGCCGACCAGGACCGCATCATCCGCGCCCCGCACCGCGGCGTGCTGGTGGTCGAGGGCGGCCCCGGCACCGGCAAGACCGCCGTGGCCCTGCACCGCGCCGCCTACCTCCTCTACGAGCACCGCGAGCTGCTGGCCCGCCGCGCCGTCCTGATCGTCGGCCCCAACCCGGCGTTCCTCGGCTACATCGGCGAGGTGCTGCCCAGCCTCGGCGAGACCGGGGTGCTGCTCGCGACCGTCGGCGAGCTGTTCCCCGGCGTGAGGACCACCCGGGCGGACACCCCCGGGGCCGCCGCCGTGAAGGGCCGCGCCGGCATGGCGGACGTCCTCGCCGAGGTCGTCCGCAGCCGGCAGACGCTGCCCGACCCGGTCATCACCATCGAGCACGACCGCGAGGTCCTCATGCTCGACGACGGCCTGGTGCGGGTCGCCCGCGAACGCACCCGCGCCGCCAGGCTGCCGCACAACGCGTCGCGCGAGTACTTCGAGGGCCACATCCTCAACGCGCTCACCGACATGCTCGCCGAACGCATCGGCACCGACCCGTACGACGGCACCAACCTGCTCGACCCCAGCGACGTCACCCAGATCCGCGACGAGCTCGCCGAGAACCCCGAGGTGTGGTCCGCCATCGACCGGCTGTGGCCCCGGATCACCCCGCAGCGGCTGGTCGCCGACTTCCTCGCCGCCCCCGAGGAGTTCCTGCCGGCCGAGGACGCCGCCGCCGTGCGCCGCCCGGTGACCCGGCACTGGACCGTCGCCGACGTGCCGCTGCTCGACGAGGCCGCCGAACTCCTCGGCGAGGACGACCGGTGGGTGCGCGAGCGGGCCGACCGGGAGCGGCGGACGCAGATCGCGTACGCCCAGGGCGTCCTGGACGTGTCGTACGCGTCGCGGACCTTCGAGTTCGAGGACAAGGAGGAGGGCGACCCCGAGTCCTCCGAGGTGCTGTCCGCGCACGACATCATCGACGCGGAACGCTTCGCCGAGCGGCACGAGGAGGAGGACCACCGCAGCGCCGCCGAACGGGCCGCCGCCGACCGCACCTGGGCGTTCGGGCACATCATCGTCGACGAGGCGCAGGAACTGTCGCCGATGGCCTGGCGGCTGCTGATGCGGCGCAGCCCGACCCGCTCGATGACGCTGGTCGGCGATCCCGCGCAGACGTCGGAGGCGGGCGGGGTCGGCTCCTGGGAGGACATCCTCGCCCCGTACGTCGAGGACCGCTGGGAGCACACCCGGCTCGGCGTCAACTACCGCACCCCGGCCGAGATCATGGACGTCGCGGCGGCCGTGGTCCGCGCCGAGCACCCCGGCTTCGAACCGCCCGGCTCGGTCCGCTCCACCGGTGTCCGCCCCTGGGCCCGCGCCACCGACGACCTGCCCGGCGCCGTCGCCGAGGCGGTCGCGGAACTCACCGCCGGGTCCCCGGGGCCCCGGGACGCGTCCGGCCCCGACGGCGCCCCGGCGGGCCGGCTCGCCGTCATCGCCCCGCGCGACCTGCACCGCGCCCTGGCCGCCCGGCTGGACGGAGTGACGGCGGGCGCCGAACCGGACCTGACGCGGCGGGTCGTGCTGCTCGACCCGCGGCAGGCCAAGGGCCTGGAGTTCGACTCCGTCCTCGTGGCCGAACCGGGGCGCTACGGCACCAGCGACCTCTACGTGGCGCTGACCCGCGCCACCCAGCGGCTCGGCGTCCTGCACACCGGTCCGCTGCCGGAGCCGCTGGCCGGCACCCTGGCGCAGCGCCCGCCCGGTTCCCCGTCCGCCTGACCGCCTGACCGCCCGGCCCCCCCGGCCCGGCCGGCCGTCCGCCGGTCAGGCCGGGCGCAGCCAGACCGTCGCCAGGGGCGGCAGGGTCAGCCGGACGCTCGCCGGGAACCCGTGCCGCCCCTGCGGCTCCGGCTTGACCGGGCCGGCCCCGCCCACGTCGCCGCCGCCGTAGCGGGCCGCGTCGGTGTTCAGCACCTCGTGCCAGGCGGGCACGTCGTCCGGGACGCCGATCAGGTAGTCGTGCCGGACGACCGGGGCGAAGTGGGAGACCGCGAGCAGCGGGGTGCCGTCCCGGTCGTACCGCAGGAACGCCACCACGTTGTCCTCGGCCGCGTCCCCGGCCACCCACCGGAAACCGGAGGGCTCGGTGTCCAGCCGCCACAGCGCGGGGGTGTGCCGGTACACGGTGTTGAGGTCGCGCACCAGGTCGCGCACCCCGCGGTGGTCGGCCTCGGCGCCGTAGGCCGGGTCCAGCAGCCACCAGTCCGGGCCGTGCTGTTCGGACCACTCGGCGCCCTGCGCGAACTCCTGTCCCATGAAGAGCAGCTGCTTGCCGGGGTGGGCCCACATGAAGCCGAGGTAGGCGCGCAGGCCGGCGCGCTGCTGCCACCAGTCGCCGGGCATCTTCGACACCAGGGACCGCTTGCCGTGCACGACCTCGTCGTGGGAGATCGGCAGGACGTAGTTCTCGCTGTAGGCGTACACCATCGAGAAGGTCATCTCGTGGTGGTGGTGCCTGCGGTGGACCGGCTCGTGGCTCATGTACCGCAGCGAGTCGTGCATCCAGCCCATGTTCCACTTCAGCCCGAAGCCGAGTCCGCCGAAACCGCTCGGGCCCTCGTGGTGGGTGGCCCGGGTGACGCCGTCCCAGGCCGTGGACTCCTCCGCGACCGTCACCACACCGGGCACCCTGCGGTACACGGTCGCGTTCATCTCCTGCAGGAACGCCACCGCGTCCAGGTTCTCCCGGCCGCCGCGCTCGTTCGGCGTCCACCGGCCCGGTTCGCGCGAGTAGTCGAGGTACAGCATGGAGGCGACGGCGTCCACGCGCAGTCCGTCGATGTGGAACTCCTCGCACCAGTAGACGGCGTTGGCGACCAGGAAGTTGCGCACCTCGCGCCGCCCGAAGTCGAACTCCAGGGTCCCCCAGTCGGGGTGGGCCGCCCGCAGCGGATCCGCGTGCTCGTACAGCGGCCGTCCGTCGAACTCGGCCAGCGCCCACTCGTCCCGCGGGAAGTGGGCCGGCACCCAGTCCATGATCACCCCGATCCCGGCCCGGTGCAGGGCGTCGACCAGGTACCTGAAGTCGTCCGGAGTGCCCAGGCGGGCCGTGGGCGCGTAGAACCCGGTGACCTGGTAGCCCCAGGACGGGCCGTAGGGGTGCTCGGCGACCGGCATCAGCTCCACGTGCGTGAACCCGAGGTCCGCGACGTACGCGGGCAGCTGCTCCGCCAGCTGACGGTAGGTCAGGCCCGGGCGCCAGGACGGCAGATGCACCTCGTACACCGAGAACGGCGCCTCGTGCGCGGGCGTTTCGGCGCGGCGCGCCAGCCACTCGGCGTCCCCCCACACGTACCCGGAGGACGTGACGACGGACGAGGTGGCCGGCGGGACCTCCGTGCGCCGCGCCATCGGGTCGGCGCGCAGCGTCCTCGAACCGTCGGGCCGGGCGATGTCGAACTTGTACAGCTCGCCCTCCCCGACCCCCGGCACGAACAGCTCCCACACCCCGGAGGACCCCAGCGACCGCATGGGGTGCCCGGTGCCGTCCCAGAAGTTGAAGCCGCCCGCCACCCGCACCCCGCGCGCGTTCGGCGCCCACACCGCGAACCGGGTGCCGGTCACCCCCTGATGGGTCATGGGGTGCGCGCCGAGCACCGTCCACAGCTCCTCGTGCCGTCCCTCGCCGATCAGGTGCAGGTCCAGCTCACCGAGCGTGGGCAGCAGCCGGTACGCGTCCTCGACCTCCCGCACCGTCCCCTCGTACGTCACGAGCAGCCGGTACGCCGGGACCTCCCGCAGCGGCAGCAGCGCCGAGAAGAACCCGTCCCCGTCGTCGTGCAGCTCGACGGTGAGGTCCCCCGCGACCGCGGTGACGGCCAGGGCGTACGGCTTGAACACCCGGAAGGCGACCCCGCCGGGCACCGGGTGCGCGCCCAGCACCGCGTGCGGGTCGTGGTGCGTGCCGTCCAGCAGCCGTTCCCGGTCCGCGGGTCCGAGCGCGGGGGAGGCCGCGGGCCCGGCCTCCGGCGGAGCGGACCGCCCGGCCGCCGGACCCGCTCCCGAGGCCCGCACGGCCTCGGCCTTCCCGGCCTTCCCGGTCCCGCCCTGCTTCGGCACCCTCTTCGTCGGCACGCCCTTCCCGGCCGTGCCCTTGCGCACGCCGGCCTTCTTCCCGGCCTTCTTCCCGGTGTTCTTCTTCGCTGCGCCCTTCTCGGACAGCGCCTCGGCTGCCGCGGGCTTCTTCTTCCGCGCGGGCGCCGCCGGCTCGGCGGGCCGCTGCTCGGCCGGCCGCTCCGGATGCGAACCGCTGGACTCGGGGCGGGGGGTCACGGACGGAGCCTCCTGGTGGAAGATCGGGATGGGGTCAGGGCCGGTCGGGTCCGGCGAGTCTGCGCACCGCCGCCAACGGGACCGGGAGCCACTGGGGCCGGTGCCGGGCCTCGTACAGCACCTCGTAGACGGCCTTGTCCGTCTCGTACGCGCGCAGCATCACGGGATCGGTGCGCGGATCCGTGCCCGCCGCCTCCGCGTAGCCGGAGCAGTACGCCGCCCGGCAGTGCTCGGCCCAGTCCGGCCGCGGCGGGTCCGCGGAGCGGGCCGCGTAGTCGAAGGACCGCAGCATGGCGGCCACGTCCCGGACCGCGGGCTGCGGCATCCGCCGCTCGGCGAGCGGCCGGGCCGGTTCGCCCTCGAAGTCGATCAGCGACCAGTCCCCGGACGGGGACCGCAGGCACTGGCCGAGGTGCAGGTCGCCGTGCACCCGCTGGGCGGTCCAGGTCCGCCCCTCGGCGGCCAGGTCGTCCAGGGNNCGGTCATGCCGGCGACCATGGCCCGCAGCCGGCTGTGGCCCAGGGTGACCGTGGGCAGCGCACGGGCCAGCGCGGTGTGCACCTCGGCGGTGGCCCGCCCCAGCTCCCGCGCCTCGGCGGTGAAGTCCTCGCCCTTGGCCAGCTCCCGCAGCGCCAGCTCCCACCCGTCCGTCGCGCCCTGCA
>NZ_LIRG01000505.1 GCF_001419695.1 Streptomyces prasinopilosus | reverse complement strand
TCGCCGGGCTCGATGCGGAACCCGCGGATCTTGATCTGCTCGTCGGCGCGGCCCAGGAACTCCAGCAGTCCGCGCTCGTCCCGGCGGGCGCGGTCGCCGGTGCGGTACATCCGCTCCCCCGGCGCGCCGAACGGGTCGGCGACGAACCGCGAGGCGGTCAGCCCGGGGCGGTCCAGGTAGCCGCGGGCCACCTGCGCGCCGGCGAGGTACAGCTCGCCGGGTACGCCGGGCGGCACCGGGCGCAGGGCGGCGTCGAGGACGTGGGCGCGCAGGTTGCGGCCGGGCCGCCCGACGACCGGCCGGTCCGGGCGGTCGGTGACCCGCCCGTAGGTGGCGTCGACGGTGCACTCGGTGGGCCCGTACACGTTGTACGCGGTGACGCCGAGGTCCGCGGCGGCGCACAGCTCCCGCCAGGTGTCGGGGCCGGTCGCCTCGCCGCCGACCATGAGGACGCGCGGGTGGTGGCGGCCGGGCGCGAGGAGTCCGGCGGCGAGGAGTTCGCGCAGGAAGGACGGGGTGACGTTCACCAGGTCCAGGCCGCGTTCGGCGACCTGGGCGCAGAAGGCGTCCGGGTCCAGGCGCACGTCCTCGTCGACGAGGTGGACCTCCTGGCCGAGGGCGAGCAGCAGCGGCCCCTCCCAGGAGGTGTCGAAGGAGAACGAGGCGCTCAGCGCGGCGCGCAGCCGCCGCCCGTCGGCGGTGTGCGGTGCGACGAGCCCCTCGCGGTGGTCGTGGCAGAGGTTGACCAGGTGGCGGTGTTCGACGACGACGCCCTTGGGGCGGCCGGTGGAGCCGGAGGTGTGGACGATGTAGGCGGCGTGGCCGGGGAGCAGCGGGGCCGGGCGGTCGCGGTCGGTGGGGTCGTGGGCGGGCAGCCGGTCCCACTCCACCTCGCGCAGGGCGTCGGCGGTCAGCACGGTGTGCGGGGCCGCGTCCTCGAGGAGGTGGGCGACGCGCCCGGCGGGCAGCTCGGGGTCGAGGAAGAGGAAGGTGCCGCCCGCCTTGGCGACGGCGAGCACCGCCACCAGCAGGTCGGAGGTGCGCGGCAGCCGTACGGCGACCACCTCCTCGGGGGCGACGCCCCGGGCGAGGAGGTGGTGGGCGAGCCGGTTGGCCCGCTCGTTGAGGGCGGCGAAGTCGAGCGTGGCGTCCCGTGCCACCAGGGCGGTGGCGTGCGGGGTGCGGGCGGCCTGCGCCTCGAACAGGGCGGGGAAGGTGGTGTCGGGGACCGCGAGCCGCGGCCCCTGCCAGTCGTGGAGCACCCGGCGCCGCTCGTCGGCGGTCATCAGCTCCAGTGCCCGCACGTCCCGGTCGGGGTCCTGCGCGGCGGCCTCCAGGAGCAGCCGGAGGCGGGCGGCCAGACGGCGGACGGTGTCCTCGTCGAAGAGGGCGGTGTCGTACTCGAGGTGGCCGGTGAGGCCGTCCTCGTCCTCCACGAAGTCGAAGGCCAGGTCGAACGTGGCGTGCCGGAGCGGCGGGACGACCGGCTCGACCTCCAGGTCCGGGAGCGAGGGGGCCTGGGCGCCCAGGTTGTGCAGGGCGACCATGACCTGGAACAGGGGGGTGCGGCTGGTGTCCCGCTCGGGCTGGAGGGCGTCCACCAGCCGTTCGAAGGGCACGTCCTGGTGGGCGAACGCGTCCAGGACGGTGCCGCGCACCTGCTCCAGCAGCGCGCGGAACGTGGTGCCGGGGCGTATTCGACTGCGCAGCACCAGCGTGTTCACGAACATGCCGACCACGTCGTGCACCTCGGGGCGTTCCCGACCCGAGGTGACGGTGCCGACGGCGAAGTCGTCCTGGCCGGCCCAGCGGGACAGCAGGGCCGTGCAGGCGGTCAGCAGCGTCATGTACAGGGTGGCGTCGGCCTCCCGGCCCCGCTCGCGCAGCCGGCCGGTCAGCCCGGCGGGCAGGGTGAAGGTCACCAGCGCGCCGTCCCCGGTGCGCACGGCGGGGCGCGGGCGGTCGGTCGGGAGCTCCAGCGGGGGCACTCCGTCCAGCGTCCCGCGCCAGTGGGCGAGCCGGTCCTCGACGTGCTCGGTGCGGGCGCGCTGCCAGGCGGCGTGGTCGGCGTACCGGACGGGCAGGGCCGGGAGCGCGGGCTCGCGGCCCTCGTGCGCCGCCGCGTACAGCTCGCCCAGGTCCCGGCCGAGGACGCCGAGCGACCAGCCGTCGGTGACGATGTGGTGGACGGCGAGGACGAGGACGTGCTCGTCGTCCTCGCCGTGGCCGCCGGTGGCCGTGCGGGCCAGCCGGGCGCGCAGCAGCGGCCCGGCCGCCAGGTCGAAGGGGGTGGCGGCCTCGCGTTCCAGCAGCGCGTCCAGTGCCGCCCGCCCGTCCGGGGCGGGGGTGAGGTCGTCCGCGGGCAGGTCGACCGGGTGCGGCGGGTGCACCACCTGGCGGGCCTGTCCGTCCTGTTCGGTGAACGTGGTGCGCAGCGCCTCGTGCCGGGCGACCAGGCCGTCCAGCGCGGCGCGCAGGGCGGCCACGTCGAGCGGGCCGCGCAGGCGGAGCACGGACAGCGTCGTGTACTCGGTGCCGCCGGGCTCGAACCGGTCGAGGAACCACAGGCGTTGCTGGGCGTACGACAGCGGGGCCGGGGTGTGCGGGGCGGTCGCCGGTATCGCGTCGGCCCGCGGGGCGGACGCGTCGCCGGCCGGTTCGCCGAGCTCGGCGGCCAGGGCGGCCACCGTGGGGCGGGTGAACAGCAGTCTCGGGGAGACGTCGGGGCCGAACGCGGCGCGCAGCCGGGCGGTGACGCGGACGGCGAGGATGGAGTCGCCGCCGAGCGCGAAGAAGTCGTCGCCGGTGTGCACCTCCTCGACTCCCAGCACGTCCGCCCAGGCGGCGGCGACCGTTCGTTCGGCGGGTGTGCGCGGCGGGGTCCGGTCGGTGCCGGCGGCGTAGCCGTCCGGTCCCGGCGCGGGCAGGGCGCGCCGGTCGAGCTTGCCGTTGACGGTGAGCGGCAGCACGTCCATCGGCACGTAGGCGGCGGGCACCATGTGGGCGGGCAGCAGGCGTTCCAGGTGGGCGCGCAGCTCGGCCGCCGCGGGGGGCGCGCCGCCGGGGCCGGTGACGTGCGCCACGAGCCGGCGGGTGCCGGAGGCGTCCTCGAACACGCCGACCGCGGCCTCGGCGACACCGGGATGGGTGTGCAGGGCCGCCTCGATCTCGCCGGGCTCGATGCGGTAGCCGCGGATCTTCACCTGGGCGTCCGCGCGGCCCAGGTACTCCAGGGTGCCGTCGGCCCGCCGCCTCACCCGGTCGCCCGTGCGGTACATGCGGCTGCCGGCCGGTCCGAACGGGTCGGCGGGGAAGCGGGCGGCGGTGAGGCCGGGGCGGCCCAGGTAGCCGCGGGCCAGGCCCTCGCCCGCCACGTACAGCTCGCCTCTCGCGCCGGGCGGCACGGGGGCCAGGTCCGCGTCGAGCACGTACGTCCGCAGGTCCTCGATGGCCGTGCCGATGGAGCCGCCGGCGGTGGCGGGGTCGAGCGGGGCGTGGGTGACGTGCACGGTGGTCTCGGTGATGCCGTACATGTTGACCAGGCGCGGGGCGGCGGCCGGGTGCCGCGTCCACCAGTCGGTGAGCCGGCCGGTGTCCAGGGCCTCGCCGCCGAAGACCACCGTGCGCAGCGCGAGGCGGGCACTGGTTTCGGGGTGTTCGGCGTCCGCGCGGATCAGCGGGTAGAACGCGGACGGCGTCTGGTTGAGGACGGTGACCCGCTCGTCCGCCAGCAGGCGCAGGAAGTCCTCCGGGGAGCGGGCGGTCTCCTCGGGCACGACGACGAGCCGGCCGCCGTGCAGCAGCGGGCCCCACAGTTCCCACACCGAGAAGTCGAACGCGTAGGAGTGGAACATCGTCCACACGTCGTCCGCGCCGAAGCCGAACCAGTGGTTCGTGCGGGTGAACAGCCGCACCACGTTGGCGTGCGGGATCACCACGCCCTTGGGGCGGCCGGTGGAGCCGGAGGTGTAGATGGCGTAGGCGGGGCTCTCCGGCAGGGGCCGGCGGGCCGGGTCGGGGCCGGTGGCCGGGCGGTCCGCGAGGTCGGCCCCGACCCGCGGGTCGTCGAGGAGCAGCAGGGGCACCTCGGTGCCGTCGACCCGGGCCGCGGTGCCGGTCGTGGTCACCAGGGCCACCGGGGCGGCGTCGGCGAGGAGCCGGCCGACGCGTTCGGCGGGTGAGGCGGGGTCGATCGGCAGGTAGGCCGCGCCGGTCTTCAGCACGGCGAGGATCGCGACGATCTGGTCGCAGGAGCGGGGCAGCGCGAGGGCGACAAACCGCTCGGGCGCGGCGCCGAGTTCGGCGAGCCGGTGGGCGAGCCGGCCCGCGCGGGCGTCGAGCGTCGCGTAGTCCAGGCGCTCGGTTCCGCAGGTGACGGCGACGGCGTCGGGTGTGCGGGCGGCCTGCGCCTCGAACAGGTCCACCAGGGTCCGGTCGGGACGGTCCCCCTCGGTGCCGTTCCGGCCGGTGAGCATGCGGCGTTCCCCGGCGGTCGGGCGGGCCAGGTCGCGCAGCGGGCGGTCCGGGTCGTCGGCGATCTCCGTGAGCAGCAGGCACAGCCGGTCGGCGAGCGAGCGGACGGTCGCCGGGTCGAACAGGTCGGGGTCGTGGGCGAGGTCGAAGCCGAGGCGTTCGCCGTGGTGGGCGCGCAGGACGAGCGGGTAGTTGGTGGCGTCGCGGGAGGTCACCCCGGCCAGGCGCACCCCGGTGCCGGCCGTGCGGGCCTCGTCGAAGGGGTAGTTCTCGAAGGCGACCATGCTGTGGAAGAGCGGGCTGCCGGACGGCACGTCGCTCAGCCGGGTCAGTTCGGCCAGCGACACGGCCGCGAACCGCCTCGACTCGGCCTGGGCGTCCTGGAGTTCCCGCAGCCAGGAGCCGGCCGTGCGTCCGGCGTCGACGCGTACGCGGGTGGGCACGGTGTTGATGAACATGCCCACCATCGACTCGACGCCGGGCAGGTCGTCGGGCCGGCCGGAGACGGTGGTGCCGAACAGCACGTCGTCCTCGGCGGCGTACCGGGCCAGCAGGAGGGCCCAGGCACCCTGCACGACCGTGCCGAGGGTGAGTCCGGCCTCGCGTGCGGTGCGGGCCAGCCGGGCCGACGCCTCGGCGTTCCTCGACGTGGTCGGCCCGTATGTGCTGCGCCGCGATGGAGCGCGCGACGGAC
>NZ_LIRG01000504.1 GCF_001419695.1 Streptomyces prasinopilosus | reverse complement strand
GGTGCCGGGCGGCGCGACGAGGACGGCCGTGCCGTGCTCCCGCAGGGCGCCGGTCAGCGGCGCGATCGCCTCACGGACCGGGAGGGCCTCCAGGGCCTCGTGACGGATCACGCACTCAGTCCCGCACGCACACGAAGATCGCCGTACCGGGGATCAGCCGGCCGCGCAGCGGGGACCAGCCGCCCCACTCGGAGCTGTTCCACTCCGGCCACTGCGGCTCCACCAGGTCCACCAGCCGGAAGCCCGAGGAGGTGACGTCCCGGACCCGGTCGCCCAGTGTCCTGTGGTGCTCGACGTAGACCGCGCGGCCCCGCTCGTCCTCCTCCACGTAGGGCGTGCGGTCGAAGTACGAACCGGAGACGCTCAGCCCCTCCGGGCCGGGCTCGTCCGGGAACGCCCAGCGGATCGGGTGCGTGACGGAGAAGACGAACCGGCCACCGGGGCGCAGCACCCGGTGCACCTCGCGCAGCACGAGCCGAGGGTCGGCGACGAAGGGCAGCGCCCCGTACGCCGAGCAGGCCAGGTCGAAGGAGCCGTCCGCGAACGGCAGCGCGCCCGCGTCCGCGCACACCAGCGGGAACGGGCCCCCGATGCGCAGCGCGTGCTGCAGCTGCCGGTGCGAGATGTCCAGGGCGACCGGGCGCGCGCCCTGCGCGGCCAGCCAGCGCGAGCACTGGGCCGCGCCGGCACCGAGCTCCAGGACGGCCCGGTCCTTCAGTTCCTCCGGCGGACCGAGCAGCTCGGCCTCCACCTCGTCCAGGCCCTCGGGGCACCACACGAAGCGGTCGTCGCCGAGGAACGTGCCGTGCTCGACCTGGTACTCGTCCGCGTTGCGGTCCCACCAGCCCCGGTTGGCGCGGGCGCTCTCGGTGACGCCGGCGTCCCGCCGGGTCGCCTCGGGTTCGGACGCTTCGGGACCTTCGGGCTCTTGGATGATCGGCTCCATCGTCGTACTCTTCCGTCCAGTCGCCCCGGCTGTCGCCACGGGGGCGCGGTGTCCTGCGGTGGTGGGTTCCGCGTGGCCCCGAGGCGGCGTCCGACGTGCGGCCCTGCCCCCGGACGGGGGAATTGTGCCGGTTATGCGGCGATCCGCCCCGGCTGGGGGGCTTCGTGCGTTGACCCTGCCCGGCCGCACCCGTATGCTACAAGTTGCGCTGCGAGCCTGCGCGCCTCAGACGTAGCAGGCTGCGCTCGCATCTGTTGTATGTCCCCTCGGTTGTCGAGGCGCCATCGGGCACCCGGTGTCCGGAACGGCGCTTCCCAAGCTGTCCGGCTTCTGCAGAGCGAAACGGGCTCCGGCGTAGCAGTACCTACGACTTTCTGTCCGTACCGGAGCCCTTTCCCACATGACGAGCAGCACCGAGACCACCGCCACCACCCCGCAGGTTGCGGTCAACGACATCGGTAACGAGGAAGCCTTCCTCGCCGCGATCGACGAGACGATCAAGTACTTCAACGACGGCGACATCGTCGACGGCGTCATCGTGAAGGTCGACCGGGACGAGGTCCTGCTCGACATCGGTTACAAGACCGAAGGTGTCATCCCGAGCCGCGAGCTCTCGATCAAGCACGACGTCGACCCCAACGAGGTCGTCGCCGTCGGTGACGAGATCGAGGCCCTCGTCCTCCAGAAGGAGGACAAGGAAGGCCGCCTGATCCTCTCGAAGAAGCGCGCCCAGTACGAGCGCGCCTGGGGCACCATCGAGAAGATCAAGGAAGAGGACGGCATCGTCACCGGTACCGTCATCGAGGTCGTCAAGGGTGGTCTCATCCTCGACATCGGCCTCCGCGGCTTCCTCCCGGCCTCCCTGGTCGAGATGCGCCGTGTCCGCGACCTCCAGCCCTACGTGGGCAAGGAGCTCGAGGCGAAGATCATCGAGCTGGACAAGAACCGCAACAACGTGGTCCTGTCCCGCCGTGCCTGGCTGGAGCAGACCCAGTCCGAGGTCCGCCAGACGTTCCTCACCACCCTCCAGAAGGGCCAGGTGCGTTCCGGCGTCGTCTCCTCGATCGTCAACTTCGGTGCCTTCGTGGACCTGGGTGGCGTCGACGGCCTGGTGCACGTCTCCGAGCTGTCCTGGAAGCACATCGACCACCCCTCCGAGGTCGTCGAGGTCGGTCAGGAAGTCACCGTCGAGGTCCTCGACGTCGACATGGACCGCGAGCGTGTCTCCCTGTCGCTGAAGGCGACCCAGGAAGACCCGTGGCAGCAGTTCGCCCGCACCCACCAGATCGGCCAGGTCGTGCCCGGCAAGGTCACGAAGCTGGTTCCGTTCGGTGCGTTCGTCCGCGTGGACGAGGGCATCGAGGGTCTGGTGCACATCTCCGAGCTGGCCGAGCGCCACGTGGAGATCCCGGAGCAGGTCGTCCAGGTCAACGACGAGATCTTCGTCAAGGTCATCGACATCGACCTCGAGCGCCGCCGCATCAGCCTCTCGCTGAAGCAGGCCAACGAGGCCTTCGGTGCCGACCCGTCGGCGGTCGAGTTCGACCCGACCCTGTACGGCATGGCCGCGTCCTACGACGACCAGGGCAACTACATCTACCCCGAGGGCTTCGACCCCGAGACCAACGACTGGCTCGAGGGCTACGAGACCCAGCGCGAGGCGTGGGAGACCCAGTACGCCGAGGCGCAGACCCGCTTCGAGCAGCACCAGGCGCAGGTCATCAAGTCCCGCGAGGCGGACGAGAAGGCCGCTGCCGAGGGTGTCGACACCGCGGGTGCGGCTCCGGCCGCCTCCGGTGGTGGCGGCGGCGGCTCCTACTCCTCCGAGGGCGGCGACAACTCCGGCGCCCTGGCCTCGGACGAGGCGCTGGCCGCGCTGCGCGAGAAGCTGGCCGGCGGCCAGAGCTGAACCGCGGCACGCTGAGCGGTAACCACTGAGCGCGAGCTCTTGGGCCGAGGGCCCGCACCCCACCGGGGTGCGGGCCCTCGGCGCGTCCCGGTCCGCCGCCCCGGCCGCCCACAAGGCCGTCCGGCCGGCCGGAGGCGGTGCGGTGACGGTGCCCGGACCGGCCCGGGAGACCGGCGCGGCCCGCGAGGTCCCGTGACGGAGGGGGCGTCCGGGGGCGGGCTCCGGGAATGCCGGTGCCGCGTGTCACGTTGTCCACTGGGAAACACGAGGAGGGGCGGTCACGGTGCTTGATCCGCAGGATTTGTACGCATGGGAGCCGAAGGGGCTGGCTGTCGTCGACATGGCGCTCGCCCAGGAGTCGGCCGGTCTTGTCATGCTCTACCACTTCGACGGATACATCGACGCGGGTGAGACCGGCGACCAGATCGCCGAGCGGCTGCTCGACGCGCTGCCCCACCAGGTCGTCGCCCGGTTCGACCACGACCGGCTCGTCGACTACCGGGCCCGTCGCCCCCTGCTGACCTTCACCCGCGACCGCTGGACCGACTACGAGGTGCCCGCACTGGAGGTGCGGCTGCTCCAGGACGCGACCGGAGCGCCGTTCCTGCTGCTGTCCGGGCCGGAGCCGGACGTGGAGTGGGAGAGGTTCGCCGCCGCGGTGCGGCAGATCGTGGAGCGGCTCGGCGTCCGCCTGGCGGTGAACTTCCACGGCATCCCCATGGGCGTCCCGCACACCCGTCCCGTGGGCATCACCCCGCACGGCAACCGCACCGACCTCGTCCCGGCCCACAGCAGCCCCTTCGAGGAGGCGCAGGTGCCCGGCAGCGTCGAGGCGCTCGTCGAGTACCGGCTCATGCAGGCCGGCCACGACGTGCTCGGGATCGCCGCCCACGTGCCGCACTACATCGCCCGCTCCCCCTATCCGGACGCGGCGCTGACCGTGCTGGAGAGCATCACGGCGGCCACCGGCCTGGTCCTGCCCGGTGTGGCGCACTCCCTGCGCACCGCCGCCCACCGCACCCAGACCGAGATCGACCGCCAGGTACAGGAGGGCGACGAGGAACTCACGGCCCTCATCCAGGGCCTCGAGCACCAGTACGACGCCGCCGCGGGTGCCGAGACCCGGGGCAACATGCTCGCCGAGCCGGTGGAGATCCCGTCGGCGGACGAGATCGGGCTCGAGTTCGAGCGGTTCCTGGCGGAGCGCGAAGGCGACGTCTGAGACCGCCGGGCCGCCGGGGCCCGGCGGCCCGGAGCCGGGGGCCGGTCCCGCCCGGGGGCGGGGCACCGGCGGCAGGCCCTAAGCTTTCGGGCATGCTGACGGTGGGACTGACCGGTGGAATCGGTGCCGGCAAGAGCGAGGTGTCCCGGCTGCTCGTCGAGTGCGGGGCCGTACTGATCGACGCGGACCGCATCGCGCGCGAGGTCGTCGAGCCGGGGACACCCGGACTCGCGGCGGTCGTGGACGCCTTCGGCGAGGAGGTCCTCGCCGAGGACGGCAGCCTGGACCGGCCGGGGCTCGGCGCGATCGTCTTCGCCGACGCGGACAAGCTCGCCCTCCTCAACTCGATCGTGCACCCCCTGGTGGGCGCCCGTTCCCGGGAGCTGGAGGAGGCCGCCGCCGAGGACGCCGTCGTCGTCCACGACGTACCCCTCCTCACCGAGAACGGCCTCGCGTCCCTCTACGACCTGGTGATCGTGGTCGACGCGAGCACCGAGACCCAGCTCGAGCGGCTCGTCGGCCGGCGCGGCATGAGAGAGGAGGACGCCCGGGCGCGGATGGCCGCCCAGGCGACGCGCGCACAGCGCCTGGAGATCGCGGACATCGTCATCGACAACGACGTGCCCCTGGACGAGCTGACGCGGCGGGTGAAGGACGTGTGGGCCGAACTCGTGCGCCGGGCGCGCGGCGGACCGGCCGACCGGCGGTCCGCGAGGGAATAGGGGCCCCCGGCAGGGGCGTTGAACCGGTCCGGCGAGGGAAGGATGCAGCTGTGCCCCAGAGCGGTGGTTCGACCGGACGTACGCCGGAGACGCATGTCATCGACTTCCGTGCCGCCGAGCACCTCCTCGCCTCGCGGGACCCGCGGGGCGCGGTGAAGCTGCTCGACGGGGTCATCGACGCGTATCCGGAGAACACGGCCGCGCGGCTGCTGCGCGCGCGGGCCTTCTTCGCGGCGGCCCAGCTGCGCCCGGCGGAGCTCGAGTTCTCCATCGTCCTGGAGCGCGAGCCGGACAACGCCTTCGCGCACTTCGCGCTCGCCCGCACCTACCAGCGGCAGAGCCGCCCCGCCCCCGCCAGGCGCCACTTCCGGCTGGCCGCCGCCCTGGACCCGAACCCCGAGTACCTGAAGGCCGCGCGGTTCGACGACGACTGAGCGGACCGCGGACGACCGCACCGACCACGACCGCACCGGCCACGGCCGGGCGGCCGGGGACGGCGTCCGGGGGAGCGGCGAGGGCGGCGTCCGGGCGGGGCAGGACCGTCCCGCTCCCCGCTTCCGGTCACGGCGGGCTCCCGGTCACGGTGTCTACGACGTGTCCCCCGGTTCGTACGGGGGCACGTCGCGGCCCGGCTGGTAGTGCGAGCCCTGGCGCAGGCGCCGGACGACCACGATCAGGTCGACGGTGACGACCAGCCACAGCAGCCCGCACAGGAGCGCCCAGCCCGGGTACCCGGAGACCGCGAACGCCACCGTCCCGAAGACCGTCCAGACCTCGCCCCACACGCTCAGCCAGAACCGCATGCGCAGCGCGCTGCGCGCGGTCCTCGGCTCACTGCCCGTACGCATTCCGTCACCACCCTGCCTGTCTCCACCGTACGCCGGACCGCGGGCCACGGACTCCGGCCTCTCCCGGGAGGAGTGCCATCACTCGGTCGGGTGAAACCCGGGATGCATGGGAACGGGCTTGCGGGTCCGGTCCGTTGGACGGGCATGAAACGTGACATGCGTGAGGGATACGAGGGGACGGGGCCCGGAGCGATCACCCCGGACGGCTGCGCGGTGGAGCTGTACGCGCGGCTGCCCGTCGGGGACGAGCCGGACGTCATAGCCGCCGCCGTGCCGGCGGGCGCGCGCGTCCTGGAGCTGGGCAGCGGAGTGGGCAGGGTGACCCACGCCCTGCTGGAGCGGGGATTCACGGTCACGGCCGTGGACGAGTCCGCCGAGATGCTGGAGCGCGTGCGCGGGGCGCGGACCGTCTGCACTCCGATCGAGGAGCTGCGGCTGGACGAGACCTTCGACGTGGTGCTGCTCGCGTCGTTCCTGGTGCACGCGGGCGACGCGGAGGTGCGGCGGGGCCTGCTGCGCACCTGCGTGCGGCACCTGGCGGAGGGCGGGTGCGTACTGATCCAGCGGGAGGGCGAGGAGTACCACACGAACGTGCCGCGCGAACGGGTGGACCCCGCGGGTTTCACCGTGCGGATCGTGTCGACCGAACCGGTCGGCGACGGGGTCGACGCGGTGCACGCGGAGTACGTGTTCCCGGACGCGGTGTGGACACAGACGTTCCGGTCGCGACCGCTGACGAAGGAGCAGTTCGAGGAAGCACTGGAGGAGGAGGGCCTGCGCGTGGACCGGTACCTGACGCAGGACGGCATGTGGGTGAGAGCGGTGGCGGCGGCGACCGGGGACTGAGCGGCGACCCGGAAGTACGTGCCCCGGGGGCGATGAGTTCGGGGGCGAGGGGCGGTCCAACTCCACGACAGCGACACCGACCGCTTCCCGCAGGAGACACCATGTCCGAGCACACCGCCCCCGCCGTGTCCGCCGCTTCCGTGCCCGCACCCGTGTCCGCCCGCGGGCGGTGGGCCGGCATCGCACTGCGCACCGTGCAGGTGGCGCTCGCGCTCTTCTTCGCCTTCGCGAGCGCCCTGCCGAAGCTCGTCGCCCACGCGTCGGCCGCCGAGACCTTCGACGACATGGGCTGGGGCAGCGCGGGGATGTACGCCATCGGCGTGCTGGAACTCGCGGGTGCGATCGGCCTGCTGGTCCCGGTGCTGCAGTCGGCGGCCGCGATCGGGCTGAGCGCGCTGATGGCGGGGGCGTTCGTGGTGCAGACCGTGGTGTTCGACGGCCGGTACGCGGTGACCCCGCTCCTGCTGATGGTGCCGCTCGTGCTCATCGCCCGGGCACGTCGGGAGCACAACGCCGACCTGCTGCGGCTGGTGCGCCGGGGATGAGGGAGAGCGGCGCGGCCCGGCTCCGGCTCTCCCGCGGAGTGCCGCGGGAGAGCCGGAGCCGGGGGTCCGTGTCCGGCCCGGGCGGGGGATCGTCCCTGGCCCGGGGGCAGAGGGTCGCCTCTTCCACGGTCCGGGACACGGGACCGTCCCGGGCCCGGGGCAGGGAGCGGCCCCCTGCCCCAGGCCCGTCTCCGGCCCGCATCAGGGGACCGCCCCCGGCGCGGCGCGCCGCGGGTGCCGTGCGGCGCCGGTCGTTCAGGGGCGCTGTCGTTTCCTCGTGTTCTTCGGGGACGGCCGCCGGCCCCGGCCACCGGGCTCGGCCGGTGTGTCGGGTCCTTCGGGGACGCCGGGGAGACCGGGGCCGCTCGCGCCCCTCGGGCCGCCCAGAGCGCGCAGGCGTTCCAGTTCGCGGCGGTCGCGTTTGGTCGGGCGGCCCGCGCCGCGGTCCCGGATGCCGGCCGGGGCGACGGCGTCGCGGGGCGGGGGCGGCGGGGAGTTGTCGACGTAGCACTGGACCGCGACCGGGGCGCCCACCCGCTTGCGGATCAGGCGCTTGACGACGACGACGCGTTCCCGGCCCTCGTGCCGCAGGCGCACCTCGTCGCCGACGCGCAGCGAGTGCGCGGGCTTCACCCGCTCACCGTTCACCCGGACATGGCCGCCGCGGCAGGCGCTCGCGGCGAGGGAACGGGTCTTGAGCAGGCGGACGGACCAGATCCAGCTGTCGGTCCGGACCTTCTCGCCGCTCTGCGGTCCGGCGGCCTCGGCGGCGGCCACGGCGGCGGCGGTCCCCGGATCCGGGGCGGCCCCCGGGCCCGGAGCGGCAGCCGCGGACTCCGGTGCGGGAGCGCTCTCCCGTACGGGGTCCGTCCCCTCCGCGGTGTTCCCGTCACTCCGTGTGCTGCCGTGTTCGGCACCCTCAGAAGCCATGGTCCCGACTTTAACGCTCCGGGGCGGCCCGCCCTACCGTGGAGCCATGGACCCCAGCGGCCTCCCCGATCCCCCCACTCCCTGCGCCCTCTCCGGCGTCCGCTCCGACG
>NZ_LIRG01000503.1:565-9664 GCF_001419695.1 Streptomyces prasinopilosus | reverse complement strand
AGCGGGTGGCCCTCGGGCAGGTCAACGACGTGCCGGTGCGCAGCAGCCGGTCGCTGACCGAGATCGTCCGCGCGAACGTCCTCACCCGGTTCAACGCGATCATCGGCGTCCTCTGGGTGATCATGCTGGGCGTCGCGCCCTTCCAGGACAGCCTGTTCGGTTTCGTGATCCTCGCCAACACCGGGATCGGCATCGTCCAGGAGTGGCGGGCGAAGAGGACCCTGGACTCCCTGGCCGTGATCGGCGAGGCCCGGCCGACGGTGCGCCGGGACGGGGTGAGCGCCGGGATCGGCACCTCGCGGATCGTGCTGGACGACCTGATCGAGATCGGGCCGGGCGACAAGGTCGTCGTCGACGGGGTGTGCGTGGAGGCCGACTCGCTGGAGATCGACGAGTCGCTGCTCACCGGTGAGGCCGACCCCGTGGTCAAGCGGCCCGGGGACCGGGTCATGTCCGGGAGCTTCGTGGTCGCGGGCGGCGGCGCCTTCCAGGCGACCAGGGTGGGGCGCGAGGCGTACGCGGCGCAGCTCGCCGAGGAGGCGTCCCGGTTCACGCTGGTCCACTCCGAGCTGCGCTCGGGCATCTCCACGATCCTCAAGTACGTGACGTGGATGATGATCCCGACCGCGACCGCGCTGATCATCAGCCAGCTGTTCGTCAAGGACGACGACCTGAAGGACTCCCTCGCCCGCACGGTCGGCGGGATCGTCCCGATGGTCCCCGAAGGGCTGGTGCTGCTCACGTCGGTGGCCTTCGCGATCGGGGTCGTCCGGCTGGGCCGCAAGCAGTGCCTGGTGCAGGAGCTGCCCGCCATCGAGGGCCTGGCCCGCGTCGACACGGTCTGCCTCGACAAGACCGGCACCCTCACCGAGGGCGGCATGGACGTCACCGGGCTGCACCTTCTCGACACCGGCACGGGCACCACCACGGGTGCCGGTACGGACACCGGCGCCGAGGAGGCGTACGTCCGCAGCGTGCTCGGCGCCCTCGGCGTCTCCGATCCGCGGCCGAACGCCTCGCTGCGGGCGATCGCCGACGCCTGTCCGGCCCCCGGCGACTGGCGGCGCACCGCCGCCCTGCCCTTCTCCTCCGCCCGCAAGTACAGCGGTGCCGCCTTCACCGAGGGCGACGGGACTGCGGCTCCCGCCTCCACCTGGCTGCTCGGCGCGCCCGACGTCCTGCTCGGCGCCGACGACCCGGCCCTGGCCCGCACGGAGCGGCTGAACGAGCGGGGCCTGCGGGTGCTGCTCCTCGCCCGCACGGAGCGGCCCCTGGACGACCCCGAGGTCGCCGTCGGGGTCCGCCCCACCGCGCTGGTGGTGCTGGAGCAGCGGCTGCGGCCGGACGCGGCGGACACGCTGGCGTACTTCGCCGCGCAGGACGTCGACGCCAAGGTCCTCTCCGGCGACAACGCGGTGTCGGTCGGCGCGGTCGCCGGGAAACTCGGGCTGGCGGGGTCCGTGGTCGACGCGCGCGGACTGCCCGCCGAACCGGAGGCGATGGCCGGGGCCCTCGACGGGGGCACCGTGTTCGGGCGGGTCACCCCGCAGCAGAAGCGGGACATGGTGGGCGCGCTCCGGTCCCGCGGGCACACGGTCGCGATGACCGGCGACGGGGTCAACGACGTGCTCGCCCTGAAGGACGCCGACATCGGGGTGGCGATGGGCTCCGGCTCGGAGGCCACGCGGGCGGTCGCGCAGATCGTGCTGCTCGACAACGGTTTCGCCGCGCTGCCGTCGGTGGTGGCCGAGGGACGGCGGGTGATCGGCAACATCACCCGGGTCGCGACGCTGTTCCTGGTGAAGACCGTCTACTCGGTGCTGCTCGCGGTGCTGGTGGTGTGCGCGCAGGTGGAGTACCCGTTCCTGCCGCGCCACCTGACGCTGCTGTCCACGCTCACCATCGGCGTCCCGGCGTTCTTCCTGGCCCTCGCCCCGAACAGGGAGCGGGCGCGGCCGCACTTCGTACGGCGGGTCATGCGGTACGCGATCCCCGGCGGCGTGCTGGCCGCGCTGGCGACCTTCGCCACCTACCTGCTCGCCCGCCACCACTACGGCGGCGAGGAGGCGCTGGCCGCGGAGACGAGCGCGGCGACGCTGACGCTGTTCCTGGTCTCGATGTGGGTGCTGGCGATCATCGCCCGCCCGTACACGGGGTGGCGGATCGCCCTGGTGGCGGCGATGGGCGCCGGATTCCTGCTGGTGCTGGCCGTGCCGTGGCTCCAGGAGTTCTTCGCGCTGAAGCTGGTCGGACCGACGATGCCGTGGACCGCGGTCGGCATCGCGGTGGCGGCGGCGGCCGTCCTGGAGGTCCTGTGGAGGTGGGTGGACCGGCGCTTCCCCGCCTAGGGCGCGCCCGGCCCGGCGGACGCGTACCGGCCCCGCACGGGCGCGGCCCCACGCCTCGGGAGGCGTGGGGCCGCGTGATCAGGTGTCCGGGGTGGCTTACTTCACGTCGACGAAGTCGCCCGCGGCCTTGATGGCCGGGGTGGTCGAGGTGCCCTCGAAGTTGAAGCGGTGGTAGCCGTCGACGGAGGCCTTGACCGTGGTCTTCAGGTTGCCCGTCGAGTTGGTCTTGATGGTCTTGACGGTGGTGTAGGTGCTGGAGCTCTTCTTGCGGAACTGCAGCTTCACCGACTGGTTGGCGTAGCCGGCGTACTTGAAGGTCTCCCAGTTGGCGCGCGACAGCTTGCCGGTGACCGTGATGGTGCTGCCCTTCTTCACCGGCTCCGGCGCGGCGTTCACGGTCAGCTTGGAGATGCGCTGGACGCGGTGGGTCTGCTGGTAGTCGTTCCAGTAGACGCTCCCGTCGCCCGCCAGCGCGCCGACGGTCACCTTCCAGGTGCCGGCCAGCGCGTTCTTGTACAGGTCGCTGCCGGGGACGGCGGTGAAGGTCAGCTTGCAGGTCGAGGTGGTGGCGCTCGCGGCGGTGCACGTGGCCATGTCCTCGTTCGGCATCAGGAGGCCGTCGAGGCCCTCCTCGAAGTCGGGGCCGTGCCACAGGTCGACGTACGCGTCCAGGATGCCGGTGGCGTGCTTGGCGGTCACCGAGACCGTGAAGTTCTTGGCGTTGGTGGTGCCGACGGCGATGTCCTTGCCCGCGTTCACCGTCACCTTGGACACGGTGGGCAGGGCGGCCGTCGCGACGCGGAACGCCGACTGCCCGTTGGAGGTGCCGAAGCGCTCGGCGGCGGTGGTCTTGTCCAGGTTCGGACCGTCGGGGCCGTCGGCCTGCGCGGCCGGGACGGCGAGGGCGGACAGGGCCAGAGCGCCGGAGAGTACGGCGACGGTGGCGCGAATACGCATGCGTTCCCCACGTGGAGAAAGGGACCCCGGCGGCCGACGTTATGGATACGTCATCCAGCGGCTCGTCGTCACGACCGGGACCCGAGTGACCATGGAGTCTGTTGACTCACATGATCAGATACGGCACATGGCCGAATGGTTGTACGAGAATGGAAAAACATGTGTAGGAAATTTCAAGATCAGCGATCCGACCGAAGCCTCCTCCCCCTCCTCCCCCACCGGCCCGCCACGGCCCGGGGCCGCACCGGGGCGGTGAGCCCCTGATGCTGTGGCGCAGGAAGAAGTCCGAGGACTCCCAGACCCAGTCGCGCAGGAGTGAACTGGGAGCCCAGCTGTCCACCCCGGTCCGCACCTTCCTGGCGACCGAGGCGGGCAGCGCGGGCCTGCTCCTGGTGGCGGTGGCGGTGGCCCTGATCTGGGCGAACTCGCCCTGGTCGGAGTCGTACACCTCCCTCTGGCACACCGACCTGTCCCTCTCCCTCGGCGGTGCCGAGCTGTCGATGGACCTGGGGCACTGGGTCAACGACGGGCTGATGGCCCTGTTCTTCTTCGTCATCGGTCTGGAGGTCCGCTACGAGGTCTCCGTGGGCGAGCTGAACAGCCGCAGCCGGCTCATGATCCCGGCCCTCGCCGGGATCGGCGGCATGGCCGTGCCCGTCCTGCTGTACCTGCTGATCGCGCCCGGGGGTGACGCCGCCCACGGCTGGGGCATCGTCATCGGCACCGACACGGCGTTCATGCTGGGCGCGCTCGCCATCGTGGGCCCGCGGTTCGTCACACAGCTGCGCGTCTTCCTGCTGGCCATCACCGTCATCGACGACATCGTGGCCGTCACCGTGATCGGCGTGGTCTACTCCGGCAGCATCAGCGTGCCGGAGCTGATCGTCGCGCTCCTCCTGGGCGTGGTCCTGTCCGCGCTGACCCGCTTCGGCGTCTGGCAGGCGGCCCCGTACGTCCTGATCGTCCTCGTGATGTGGCTCGCCACCCTCCAGGCGGGCCTGCACGCCTCCATCGCCGGCATGCTCGGCGGTCTCCTCATCCCCGCCACGAGCCCGTCGCGGGAAGGGGTGGAGCAGGCCGCGCGGCTCTTCCGCGCCTTCCGCCAGTCCCCCCTCGCCGACGTCGGCAAGACGGCACGCAAGGGGCTCCAGAAGGCCGTCTCCGTCAACGAGCGGCTCCAGACGGTCCTGCACCCGTGGTCCAGCTACGTCATCGTCCCGGTGTTCGCGCTGGCCAACGCGGGTGTCGACCTGCGCGACGGCGTCCTGACCAATGCCCTGACGTCCCGCGTCACCTGGGCCGTGGTCGCCGGTCTGGTCCTCGGAAAGCTCATCGGCATCTGGGGCGGTGCCTGGCTCGGCACCCGCACCGGCCTCGGGAAGCTGCCGACCGGGGTGGGGCACGGCCACGTCCTGGGCGGCGGCGTGCTGTCCGGAATCGGGTTCACCGTGTCCCTGCTGATCGTCGGGCTCGCCTTCGAGGACCCGGTCATCCGCGCCGAGGCCACCGTCGGCGTCCTGCTCGCGGCCGTGTTCGCCGCCGCCGTCGGCTGGCTGGTGTTCCACCTGGCCGCCGTCCTGCGCGGCGAGACGGACGCGGACCTGCCCCGCTACCTGGACCGTCCCGTCGATCCGGAGACCGACCACATCCTCGGGCCCCCGGACGCACCGCTCACCCTGGTGGAGTACGGCGACTTCGAGTGTCCCTTCTGCGCCCGCGCCACCGGCGTCACCGCGGAACTGCGGCAGCGTTTCGGCGACCGGTTCCGCTACGTCTTCCGGCACCTGCCGCTGCCCGACGTGCACCCGCACGCCGAGCTCGCCGCGCGGGCGGCCGTCGCCGCCGACTACCAGGGCCGCTTCTGGGAGATGCACAACCTGCTCTACGAGCACCAGGACGAACTCGAGTACGAGGACACCGCCGGTTACGCCGCCGACCTCGGACTCGACGTCGAGAGGTTCCTGCGCGACCTGGAGGACGAGAGGACGGCCGCCCGGGTCCGGGCGGACGCGGCCAGCGCCGAGGCCAGCGGTGCCCGCGGCGCCCCGACGTTCTTCGTCGGCAACCGCCGGCACACCGGCCCGTACGACGCGGCGACGCTCGCCCGCAAGCTCGAGGAGTACGCGGCGGAGTCCGGCGCCCAGGCGCCCACGACATAACGGGCACCCGTGGGCGTCCGTCACCCCGCGGGGTGACGGTCACCCGCGGGGCGACCGAACCGTCCGCCTCCGACGAGGGGGCCGGGGCCGGACCGGCCCCGGCCCCCTCGCCGTCTTCCGTCGCGGTCAGTCGAACCAGCGGTCGCGGGCCAGTTCCTCGGTCCGGGACGGGTCCTCCAGCAGCGCGGCGACCTCGAAGCGGCGCGGCCACTGCCGGGTCGCCCACGCCAGTCCGGCGGCGACGCCCTCCAGGGTGGCCGCGTGCAGGACCCCGTCGCGGGTCAGCCGCCAGTCGATCTCCACACCGTCCACGACGAGTTCCCCGTGCTCGACGTAGGTGGCGGGGGTGCCCGGCCCGAGCAGCACCCGCACCGGCTCCGGTACGTCGTGCTCGGTGCCCTCGGTGTCCACGTCGCCGGTCACGGACTCGCTCAGCCGCCGCACCTGGAACAGTTCGGCCAGCTCGGCGGCGCGCGAGGGGCGGACGGGCAGCAGGGCCGTGCCCCCGGTGAACGGCAGCAGGTCGGGCGAGTCGACGACCACGGCGTCGGTGGCGTCCACCACCTCGACCCGGCCGTCGACCACCGCGCGCAGTTCGTCCGGCAGGGTCACCCCGTCCGGGTCCAGGCCGGCCAGCGCCCCGTAGAGGGCGTGCAGCTGGCCGGGAGTGACCTCGCGGTCGGGGTCGGCGAGGCGGTCGAGGAGTTCGGCGGCGCCGCCCGGTTCGTCGAGCAGCGCGGACACCGACGTGCGGACGCCGAGGGCCCGCAGCACCTGCTCGTCCTCGAAGCCGGTGGCGTCGGCCTCGTCGTACAGGCCGCGCAGCAGCGGGTCGCTCCCGGCGGCGCGCAGGCCGGCCGGGCGGCGGCCGCCGAGCACCGGGTGCCCGCGCAGCCACCACGCGGTGTAGGGGCGCACGACCTCGTGGGTGCCGTCCGGCAGCAGGACGCGGACCGGCTGGGTGAGCGCGTCGCGCAGCGGCGGGCGGGAGAGCAGGGCGAGGGCGCGGGGCCACTGGTCGTCGTCCACGAGGTCGAGGTCGCGGACGGCGACGAGTTCGGTGGCGACGGGCGGTACCGGGCTGTCCGGGAAGCGGTCGAGGACGTCCTCGCTCCACACGTCGACGGCGTCCAGCAGGCCCACGTCGTCGGGTTCGGCGAAGTCGCCCTCGCGGGGTTCGAGTTCGTCCGGGTCGAGGACGACGTCGGTGGCGCGGACGAGGACGAAGTCGACCAGCACGCCGCAGGCGGCCAGCGGGGCCTCGCCCCACCTGTCCGCCAGTTCGCGGTCCACGGAGGCGAGTTCGCCCTCCCGCATCACCTGGGCGAACGGGCCGTCGGGGAAGACCAGTTCGCAGGCCGGGGAGAGTTCGCCGTCCTCGTCGGGCAGCGCGAGGGCGCCCAGCCACGGCTCGTCACCGGGTTCGAGGCCCGCGTCGCGCACCAGCCCGAGCACGGTGTCGGCGAGTTCCTCGGCGTCGGGTGCCTCGTCCTCCCAGTTCAGGGGGCCCTCGTCGTCGAGGGAGGCGGCGACGGCGGCCCGCACCTGCGGGGTGGTGAGCACCGCGCGCGGGGTCGCGGGGAGGGCGCCGAGCTTCTCCAGCAGGGGGTGCGCGGCGTCCGGGTGGGCGACCTTGAGGCCGAGCCGGGCCAGGGTCGCGGGGTCGATCCGGGCGGCCTCGGCGCCGGGCAGCAGCACCTGCCGGGGGCCGGTGGCGGTCCTTCCTCCCCCAGAGCCGAAAGCCTGGGAGGTGCCCCCAGCGAGCGGCACGGGCAGTCCGGAGAGCCGGTCCGGGTCGACGCCGGCGAGGCTCTCGTACAGCCGCCGCCACCATTCGGGCGACTTCTCCAGCCCGGCCAGCCGGTCGATCGCGTCGGCCAGCGGGAGGCGGGCCACGCCGAGCGTGCGCAGTTCGGCCCGCCGTTCGAGTCCGGCGGGCAGGAGGGTGGGCAGCACCTCCGCGAGGACCCGGACCGTGTCGGCGCCGGCGCCCTCGACGACCTCGGCCTCCCGGGGGCGCAGCGTCTCGGGCAGGTCGGAGTCGTCGTCGTGTCCGGTGGGCCGGGCGGCGGGCGGCAGGAAGGAGGTGCGCGGCAGCCGGCCGAGGACGGCCTGCCGCAGGGCGCCGTCCAGCTCGCCCCGGCCGAGCGGGCCGGGCACGAGGTCGATGATCCCGGTGGTCACCGGGCGCCATGCGGCGAGCAGTGCGCTGTAGGCGTCGGCGGCGCGCTCCACCAGGAAGTCGGTGAGCGGGCCGGGGGCGGTGTGCCGGCGGGTGGAGTCCAGCGGGAAGGAGGCGATGAGCAGGGCCGGGACGCCCAGAGGCTCCTCGCTCGGTGTGGGCGCGTGCACGACCGGGCTGGTGCGGGGCCGGGCGGGGCCGCCGTCGGCGTCCACCGGCACGGCCCACGTCACCGACCAGTGCGGGCGCAGCCGCTCCTCGACCGGCCGGTCCGCGAGCAGGTCCGGGGTGAGCGGCCCGTGCGCGGTGGCGGTGCGCCAGCGGGTGGTGCCGTCCCGCGAGTCCTCGATCACCGTGAGGGCGCCGTCGTCGCCGCGGCGCACGGTGCGGGGCGGGGCGTCGCCGATCTCGACGACGACGTCCGCGAGGCCGGGCAGGGCGAGCAGCAGGGCGTCGTCGACGGCGTGCAGCAGCCGCTCGGCGAGGTCGGCGGCGGCCGCGTCGCGCAGCGGCAGGATGACGGCGGTGTCGTACGGGCCGGGGGCGGTGCCCTCGGCGGTGAACGGGAGACGGAGCAGGGGTACGTGCCCGTCGCGCCGGCGGATCTCGTCCCCCAGGCCGGGGCTGCCCTCGGCGCTCTCACCGGCCAGTGCGCGCGCCTCGGCGAGCGACCAGCGCACCCCGCCGTGCCGGCCGACCACGGCGGGTTCGTCGGTGACGGCGAGGACGGCGGCGAAGCCGACCCCGAACCGTCCCACCGCCCGGTCGGGGGTGTCCCGCTTGGCGGAGGCCCGCAGCGTGGACAGCGACTCGACCCCGGCCGCGTCCAGCGGGGCGCCGGTGTTGGCGGCGACGAGCACTCCGTCGCGCAGGGTGAGCCGGAGCCGTCCCGGCACTCCGGCGCGGGCGGCGGCGTCGGCGGCGTTCTGCGCCAGCTCGACGACGAGGCGGTCCCGGTACCCGCCGAGGACGAGGTCCTCCTCGGCGTTGGCGTCCTCACGGAACCGTGCGGGGCTCGCGGCCCAGGCGTCCAGCACCCCGCGCCGCAGCCGCGCCGTACCGAACGGGTCCGTGCCCTCGGCAGCGGGCCGTACGAACTTGCTCACGGTCACTCTCCTCATCGGCCCTGATCGGCGTGAGGTCGAAGGTACCGCGCCGGGGGTGCCCGGCGAGTCGGGCCCGGCCCGGCCCGGGGCGGTACGCGCGGAGGAGGGTGTCCGGCCGAAAACCGTGAGCACTTGGCGGACAAGTGTCACATACGCGCTCAGATGAGCGATGTCGGGACAACAACGGCCGAAGTGCTCACGGTTCGGGGACCGCGTGCCGCACCCCGGCCCGTCCCGCACCCCGGCGTCCCGGTCCCGCGCCGCGACCGTCCCACGGCTGCCGCACCCGCCCGGGCGGAAGGGCCGTGCTCCGGGGGACGGGGCCCAGAGCACGGCCCTTCACCACG
>NZ_LIRG01000503.1:0-529 GCF_001419695.1 Streptomyces prasinopilosus | reverse complement strand
GACCTGCGGGGCCGGCGGATCTGCAGGAGGTGCAGGGTGGGGTCGAGGTTCTCGACGTCGACGACGATCGGCCACCTGCCCATGGTCCGCACCTCGTTGCCGAGCCACATCTCGACGTTGTGGTTGCCGGACGAGATCCCCTCGGCGCCCGGGAGGTTCGGGGCCAGGACGCAGGCGTCGGCGTAGCGGACGGTCCGGCTCCCGCCGTCGTACCAGACCTTGACGAAGTCGGTCCTGCCGCCGCAGTCGGTCCGGTTGATCGCCGAAGCCGTGGAGACGGGCAGGGCCGCCGTCATGACCCCCGCGGCCACCACGGTGAGGGTTAGGCGCGAGAAGGAACGCTCCAGGGAAGCGGGAAAGACCTTCCCCAGTGGCGCGGCGTCACCGAACGCCCCAAGGGGCGACGCAACAACCGCTTCTTTCCGGTCAGTTGCGTCCACAGGAGAGGAACGTGCGGATGCGGCGGAGCGGGCGTGCCGCTGCCCGCGGGCGACCCGTGCGCGCGGGCCGGCGGGGGACGGAGCGGGGC
>NZ_LIRG01000502.1 GCF_001419695.1 Streptomyces prasinopilosus | reverse complement strand
GACACGGAGGCCGGACCGGTTCGGCGCCGGTCGCGACGACCAGGACGTCGTAGGGGACCGGTCCGGCCTCCGTGTCCAGCTCGTGGTCGGCGGGGCGCAACCCGAACACCTCGCAGCCGAGCCGCAGTTCGATGCCGAGCGCCTCGAAGTCGACGTCGAAGGCGGAGTTCTCCGCCGTGCCGAGCAGCACCGCCTTGGACAGGGGCGGCCGGTCGTACGGCTGGTGGGGTTCGGCGCCGATCAGCGTCACGGTGCCGGTGAAGCCCTGTTCGCGGAGGGCGACGGCGGTCTGCACGCCGGCCATCCCGGCCCCCGCCACCACCACGCGCCGCGGCCCGGACGGCCCCCGTTCCTGCGTCTGCTCGCTCACCCGATCACCATAGACACCCGTCCGGCGGCCGGTCACTCCTCGGCGGCCGGCCGCTCCCCGGGGGCCCCGAGCTGCTCGACCACGCTGGTGCCGCTGCCGGGCTGCGACTCCCACTCCCAGGTCTCCTCCAGCCGCACCCGCCCGTCGGGCAGTTCCACGACCGTCGACACGCAGTGGCCCGAGGCCGTGCCGCCGTCCCGTTTGAGCTGCACGTACCGGAAGTCCAGCCGGTCCCCCGCCCGGGTGCCCACCAGGTGTCCGCGGACGACGTCGCCGCCCGCGTACTCGGCCCAGACCTCGCCGTCCCGCTCGTGGTACGCGAACCGGGTACGGGTGCCGACCTGGCCCGGCGCCTGGTCGGCGACGGGGGCGAGGACGAGACCGTCGAGCGAACCGGCCATGCGGGGACTCCCTACACGTTCGTTGATCCGGAGGCTAGGGTGGCCAACGTAAGACACGCGCGGGAGCCCGGACGCACCGGGCTGAGAGGGAGGCTGGCGGCCTCCGACCGTATGAACCTGATCCGGGTCATGCCGGCGAAGGGAGGGGCTGGACGCCCATGCCGACCGCACACGCCTCGCGGCGCTCCCCCGACGTCCTCGTCGTCGGGGGCGGGATCATCGGCCTGGTCACGGCCTGGCGGGCCGCGCAGCGCGGACTGTCCACGACCGTGCTGGACCCCGAGCCGGGCGCCGGCGCCGCCCGGGTGGCCGCCGGGATGCTGGCCGCCGTCACGGAGCTGCACCACGGCGAGCAGACCCTGCTCGGCCTGAACCTCGCCTCCGCGCGCCGCTACCCCGACTTCGCGGCCGAGCTCACCGAGGCCACCGGCCACGACCTCGGCTACCGCCGCTGCGGCACGCTCGCGGTCGCGCTGGACGCCGACGACCGCGCCCATCTGCGGGAACTGCACGCCCTGCAGCAGCGGTCGGGGCTCGACGCGCAGTGGCTGTCCGGGCGGGAGTGCCGGCGTCTGGAGCCGATGCTCGCACCGGGTGTGCGCGGCGGGCTGCGGGTGGACGGCGACCACCAGATCGACCCCCGGCGCCTGGCGGCCGCGCTGGTGACCGCCTGCGAGCGGGCGGGGGTGGAGGTGCGCCGCACGTGGGCCGAGCGGCTCACCGTCGCCGGGGAGCGGGCCACGGGCGTGGTCACCGCCGACGGCACCGGGCTGGGCGCCGGGCAGGTGGTGCTCGCCGGGGGCAGCCTCAGCGGGCGGCTCGCGGGCGTCCCGGCGGACGCGCTGCCTCCGGTGCGCCCGGTGAAGGGACAGGTGGTCCGGCTCGCGATGCCGGACCGGTTCGGTCCGTTCCTGAGCCGGACGGTGCGCGCGGTGGTGCGCGGCAGCCACGTGTACCTGGTGCCGCGCGAGAACGGGGAGCTGGTGATCGGGGCGACCAGCGAGGAGCAGGGCTGGGACACGACCGTCACCGCGGGCGGGGTGTACGAACTGCTGCGCGACGCCCACGCGCTCGTCCCCGGGATCACCGAACTGCCGCTCACCGAGACCCGGGCCGGGCTGCGCCCCGGCTCCCCCGACAACGCGCCGCTGCTCGGCCCGTCCGCGCTGGCGGGGCTGGTCCTCGCGACCGGGCACCACCGCAACGGCGTACTGCTCACGCCGGTCACGGGCGACGTCCTGGCCGAGTTCCTGGCCACCGGCGACCTCCCGGCCGAGGCCCGCCCCTTCACACCCCGGCGGTTCACCGCCACCACCACCGCACGCACGGAGCAGCCCGCATGAACGATCCGGTGAACGCCGCGCCCGGCCCCGCCCGCACCGTCTCCGTCTCCGTCAACGGGGAGCCGCGCGAGGTGGCTCCCGGTACGGCGCTCGACGCGCTGGTCGCCACCCTGACCACGGCTCGCTCCGGGGTGGCCGCCGCCCTCAACGAGACCGTCGTCCCCCGCACGAGGTGGCCGCTCACGCCCCTCTCCGAGGGGGACCGGGTGGAAGTCCTGACCGCCGTCCAGGGAGGCTGACCATGGCCGACGACCCGTTCGTCCTCGGCGGCACGTCCTTCACGTCCCGGCTGATCATGGGGACCGGCGGGGCGCCCAGCCTCGACGTGCTGGAGCGGGCGCTGGTGGCGTCCGGTACGGAGCTGACGACCGTCGCGATGCGGCGGGTGGACCCCTCGGTGCACGGCTCGGTCCTGTCGGTGCTGGAGAGGCTGGGCATCCGGGTGCTGCCGAACACGGCGGGCTGCTACACCGCCGGCGAGGCGGTGCTCACCGCGCGCCTCGCGCGGGAGGCGCTCGGCACCGACCTGGTCAAGCTGGAGGTCATCGCCGACGAGCGCACCCTGCTGCCGGACCCGATCGAGCTGCTGGAGGCGGCCGAGACACTGGTCGACGACGGGTTCACGGTGCTGCCGTACACCAACGACGACCCGGTGCTGGCGCGGAAACTGGAGGACGCCGGCTGTGCGGCGATCATGCCGCTCGGGTCGCCGATCGGGTCGGGCCTCGGCATCCGCAACCCGCACAACTTCGAGCTGATCACGCAGCACGCGCGCGTGCCGGTGATCCTGGACGCGGGCGCCGGTACGGCGTCGGACGCGGCGCTGGCGATGGAACTGGGGTGCGCGGGGGTGATGCTCGCCTCGGCGGTGACGCGGGCGCAGGAGCCGGTGCTGATGGCCGCCGCCATGCGCGCCGCGGTCGAGGCGGGGCGGCTGGCCAGGCGGGCGGGGCGGATCCCGCGGCGGCACTTCGCCGAGGCGTCGTCCCCCGCGGAGGGCCTCGCCGCGCTGGATCCGGAGCGGCCCGCGTTCTGAAGGACCGTCCTCGCCGGGGCCTCGCCGATGTCTCGCCGGGCCGTCCTCCCGCCCGCGCACGGCCCGTCCCCGGCCGGCCGGGGACGGGCCGTGCGGGGTACGCCGCCGGCCGACGCGCCCCGGGGCACGTCCCCGGAGCGGGCCCGGGCCGGGGACGGTCGAGGCCGGTCGAGGCCGCTCAGGCCGGTGGCGGGACGCCTTCCTGAGCGGGGCCTGATCCACCGGGAACGCGTTCCGCGGCCCGCGCCGCGCCCGCCCGGTCCGCTCGCGTGGGTTGCGTCACAGGTCGGTCGCAGTCGCGGACCGATCCGCGACGAAGCGGTCGGGGGCGTCGGCGGCTGCTCGTAGACTCCCTGCGTGGACACGACCCTTCAGGACCCTCTGGTCGGGCAGGTGCTCGACGGTCGGTATCGCGTCGAGGCGCGGATCGCGGTCGGCGGGATGGCCACGGTCTACCGGGCCGTGGACACCCGCCTCGACCGCGTGCTCGCGCTCAAGGTGATGCACCCGGCGCTCGCCGCCGACGGTTCCTTCGTCGACCGGTTCATCCGCGAGGCGAAGTCGGTGGCCCGTCTGGACCATCCGAACGTGGTGCAGGTCTTCGACCAGGGCACCGACCGGGAGTACGTGTACCTGGCGATGGAGTACGTCGCCGGCTGCACCCTGCGGGACGTGCTGCGCGAGCGCGGGGCGCTGCAGCCGCGCGCCGCGCTGGACATCCTGGAGCCGGTGCTGGCCGCGCTCGGTGCCGCGCACCGGGCCGGTTTCGTGCACCGGGACATGAAGCCGGAGAACGTCCTGATCGGGGACGACGGCCGGGTCAAGGTCGCCGACTTCGGTCTGGTCCGGGGCGTGGGCACGGTGACGAACACCACCGGCACCGTGCTGGGCACGGTCTCCTACCTGGCACCGGAGCAGATCGAGAGCGGCACCGCCGACCCCCGCGTGGACGTCTACGCGTGCGGCATCCTGCTCTACGAGATGCTGACCGGCGAGCGGCCGCACGAGGGCGACTCCCCCGCGATCGTGCTCTACAAGCACCTGCACGACGACGTACCGCCGCCGTCGGCGGCCGTCCCCGGCATGGCGTACGGGCTGGACGAGCTGGTCGCGTCGGCGACCGCGCGCAACCCGGAGGTCCGTCCGTACGACGCGGTGGCGCTGCTCGCCCGGGCCCGCGAGGCCCGCGGCGGCCTCGACGCGGCGCAGCTGGACGCGCTGCCGCCCCAGGCCCTGTCGTCGGAGCACGACAACGCGGACGACCGGACGAGCGTCATCCCGCGCGCGCTGACGATGCCCCGCCCGCTGCCCGTGGACGAGGACGCCGGGCAGCGGGGGCAGGGCGGCGGCGCGGACCCCCGCCACCGCACCAGCCGGCTCCGGGACCCGGCGCCGCCGCCCCGGCGCGGTCCGGGACGGCGGGCTCCGGCGCTGCCGCGCGGCCCGATGGCGGTCGTCGTGGCGGTGCTGCTGGTCCTCGGGGCCGGGGCGGGCGTGTGGTACATCAACTCGGGCCAGTTCACCAAGGTCCCGCCGCTGCTGGCGAAGACCGAGCAGGAGGCCCGGGACCGGCTGGCGGAGGCCGGGCTGAAGGTCGGCGGGGTCGAGGAGGCGTACAGCGACTCCGTGAAGCGGGGCACGGTGATGCGTACGGACCCGGCGGCGGGGTCCCGCATCCGCGGCGCCGACGCGGTCTCGCTGACCCTCTCCAAGGGTCCGGAGACCGTGAAGGTGCCCGAGGTGGACGGCGTGGCACTGGCCGAGGCGCGGTCCGCGCTGAAGGACGCGGGCCTGGAGCCGGGCATGGTCACCCGGGAGTTCAGCGAGGACGTGGCCAAGGGCTCCGTGATCTCCACCGGGCCGGCGGGGGGCACCGAGGTCCGCACGGGCTCGGCGGTGTCGCTCACCGTGAGCAAGGGCCGTCCGGTGGACGTCCCCGACGTGACGGGCGAGAAGCCCGCGGACGCGCGCGCCGCGCTGGAGGAGGCCGGCCTCGAGGTGGAGGTCGCCGGCGAGCGGGTCACCTCCGGGCACGACGCGGGCCGGGTGGCCCGGCAGAGCCCGGAGGCGGGCGAGGAAGTCGTCGAGGGGGACACCGTCACGCTGACGCTGTCCGAGGGACCCGAGATGGTCGAGGTGCCCGACGTGGTCGGTGACCGCGTGGACGAGGCGACGGAGGCGCTGGAGGCGGCCGGGTTCCGGGTCGAGGAGGACCGCGGGCTGCTCGGCCTGTTCGGCGACACCGTCAGGGGCCAGTCCGTGGCGGGCGGGGACACCGCGCCCGAGGGCTCGACGATCACCCTGAAGATCCGCTGACGCGCCGGACCCGGCGGCCCGGCGCGCCGCCGGGTCCGGCGGCGGCGGACGGGCGGCGGCATGACACCCTGGAAGGGTGAAGAGTCACCTGTCCGGCCCTGCCCGCAACCCGGTCGGCGGCCACGTCCCCGTGGCCGGCGGTCTGCATTCCGTCGGCCTGTCCTACGCCCGTGAGATGCGCGCGGAGGCCGTCCAGGTCTTCGTCGCCAACCCGCGCGGCTGGGCGACGCCGACCGGCAGCCCGCAGCAGGACGAGGCCTTCCGCGAGGCGTGCGCGGCCGAGTCGGTCCCGGCGTACGTGCACGCCCCGTACCTGATCAACTTCGGGTCCCACAACCGGGTGACCGCCGAGCGGTCCGCCGAGTCGCTGCGGCACTCGCTGCGGCGCGGGCGCGAGATCGGGGCGCTGGGCGTGGTGGTGCACACCGGCAGCGCGACGGGCGGACGGGAACGGCCGGTGGCACTGGCGCAGGTACGGGAGTACCTGCTGCCGCTGCTCGACGAACTCACCCGTGACGACGACCCGTTCCTGCTCCTCGAGTCGACGGCCGGCCAGGGCTCCTCCCTCTGCTCGCGGACCTGGGACTTCGGGCCGTACTTCGAGGCACTGGACTACCACCCGAAACTGGGCGTCTGCCTGGACACCTGCCACGTCTTCGCGGCCGGCCACGACCTGACCGGGCCCAGCGGGATGCACCGGACCCTGGACCTGCTGGTGGACACGGTCGGCGAGGGACGGCTGAAGCTGATCCACGCCAACGACTCGATGGACGTGGTCGGCGCGCACAAGGACCGTCACGCGAACATCGGCGAGGGCCACATCGGCGAGGACCCGTTCCGCGCGCTGATGACGCACCCCGCGACCGAGGGCGTCCCGCTGATCATCGAGACGCCCGGCGGCAAGGAGGGCCACGCGGCGGACGTGGAGCGGCTGAAGAAGCTCCGGGAATCGTCGGCGTAGTCCCCCGCGGCCTTGGGGGGCGGGCGCACGCCGGGCCGGCTCAGAGCTCGGGCCCCTCCCCGGGCTCCTCCTGGTACGAGTAGCGCTGTTCCTTCCAGGGATCGCCGACGTTGTGGTAGCCGCGCTCCTCCCAGAAACCGCGGCGGTCGGTGGTCATGTACTCCACCCCGCGGACCCATTTGGGCCCCTTCCAGGCGTACAGGTGGGGGACGACCAGACGGAGCGGGAAGCCGTGCTCGGCGGTCAGCAGTTCGCCGTCCTTGTGGGTGGCGAACAGGGTCCGCTCGGACGAGAAGTCCGCCAGGCGCAGGTTGGAGCTGAATCCGTACTCGGCCCAGACCATCACGTGGGTGACCTCGGGCGCGGGCGGGGCGAGCTCCAGGACGGTGCGGGCCGGCACGCCGCCCCACTCGGCGCCGAGCATGCTGAACTTGGTGACGCAGTGCAGGTCGGCCACGACGCTGCGGTACGGCAGGGCCGTGAACTCCTCGTGGTTCCAGCGGGGTCTGCCCCCGTCGGCGGTGGCGCCGAACACCCTGAAGTCCCAGCGCTCGGGCCGGAACCTGGGCACCGGCCCGTAGTGCGTGACCGGCCAGCCCTTCTGCAGCCGCTGCCCCGGCGGGAGCTCGAACCGCGCCCCTTCCCCCGCTGTGCGCTCCCCCGATTCGCGTTCCGCCGGCTGACCCATGCTCCCATCCTGACAGACCCGGCGTAACGCACCGGACCGGGGTCCCATGAAATCGGTCAATGCGCCATAAAAATCGCTAAGTGCAGCCTTACTTACTAAGTCCACACTTACTGGACGATCTTCTCCGCCGGTGGAATCATGCGGCGCACCTGGCCCGTTCACCCGTACGGAAGGAGCCGCTGCGATGCAGGGCGACCCCGAGGTCATCGAATTCCTCAACGAACAGCTGACCGCCGAGCTGACCGCGATCAACCAGTACTTCCTGCACTCGAAACTCCAGGACCACAAGGGCTGGACCAGGCTCGCCGAGTACACGCGCGCCGAGTCCTTCGACGAGATGCGGCACGCGGAGGTCCTCACCGACCGCATCCTGATGCTCGACGGCCTGCCCAACTACCAGCGGCTCTTCCACGTGAGGGTCGGGCAGACGGTGACGGAGATGTTCCAGGCCGACCGGGAGGTCGAGGTCGAGGCGGTCGACCGCCTGCGCCGGGGCGTGGAGGTGATGCGCAGCAAGAACGACATCACGTCCGCCAACATCTTCGAGGCGATCCTCGCCGACGAGGAGCAGCACATCGACTACCTGGAGACCCAGCTGGAACTCATCGAGAAGCTGGGCGAGGCGCTGTACCTGTCGACGGTGATCGAGCAGACCCAGCCGGACTCCTCGGGGAACGCCCTGCCCTCGGCCTCCTAGGCCGAAGGGGTCACGCGGCTTCGGGGAACTCCGTCGCGAGGGGCGGCCGGCCCTGGTCGGCCAGCTCCCGGCGGGGGCAGGCGCCGCGGCCGAGCAGTGCCTGGATGCGTCGCACGCAGCCGCCGCAGTCGGTGCCCGCCTTGCAGGCGGAGGCGATCTGCCGGGGCGTGCAGGCCCCGGCGTCCGCATGACTCCTCACCTGTTCCTCGGTCACTCCGAAGCAGCTGCAGACGAACACGCGGGTCACCTCCCGACGTAGCGTGGGTCGTGCCGTACCGACCCCTGATCGGTGAGGCAAACCTAACCTTACCCGGCGTCGGGAGGGCGCAAAAGCGGGGTGGGGTCGGATCGCGTGTGATCCGTGCCCCACCCCGTGCCGTTCCCGGCGGGCGAACCGTGCCGTTCGGGCAGGTGGGCGGCGGGTGGCCGGCACCGGTGCCGGCCACCCGCCGCTTCCGGTGCCTACTGGTCCCGGTACATCTCGGCGACGAGGAACGCCAGGTCCAGCGACTGGCTGCGGTTGAGCCGCGGGTCGCAGGCGGTCTCGTAGCGCTGGTGCAGGTCGTCGACGAAGATCTCGTCGCCGCCGCCCACGCACTCGGTGACGTCGTCGCCGGTGAGTTCCACGTGGATGCCGCCCGGGTGGGTGCCGAGCCCCTTGTGGACCTCGAAGAAGCCCTTCACCTCGTCGAGCACGTCGTCGAAGCGGCGGGTCTTGTGGCCGGAGGCCGCCTCGAAGGTGTTGCCGTGCATCGGGTCGGTCACCCAGGCGACGGTGGCACCGGAGGCGGTGACCTTCTCGACCAGCTCGGGCAGCTTGTCGCGGATCTTGTCCGCGCCCATGCGGACGATGAAGGTCAGCCGGCCGGGCTCGCGGTCCGGGTCGAGGCGCTCGATGTACTGCAGCGCCTCCTCGGCCGTCGTGCTCGGGCCGAGCTTGACGCCGATCGGGTTGCGGATCCGCGAGGCGAACTCGACGTGCGCGTGGTCCAGCTGGCGGGTGCGCTCGCCGATCCACACCATGTGCGCGGAGACGTCGTACAGCTGTCCGGTGCGCGAGTCGACGCGGGTCAGCGCCGACTCGTAGTCCAGCAGCAGTGCCTCGTGCGAGGAGAAGAACTCGACGGTCTTGAACTCCTCCGGCTCGACCCCGCAGGCCTGCATGAAGTTCAGCGCCTGGTCGATCTCGCGGGCGAGCTGCTCGTAGCGCTGGCCGGACGGGGACGACTTCACGAAGTCCTGGTTCCAGGCGTGCACCTGGCGCAGGTCGGCGTAGCCGCCGGTGGTGAAGGCGCGCACCAGGTTCAGCGTGGAGGCCGAGGCGTTGTACATCCGCTTCAGCCGCTCGGGGTCCGGGACGCGGGCGGCCTCGGTGAAGTCGAAGCCGTTGACGGAGTCGCCGCGGTAGGTGGGCAGCGTCACGCCGTCGCGGGTCTCGGTCGACTTGGAGCGCGGCTTGGAGTACTGGCCGGCGATCCGGCCCACCTTCACCACGGGCACGGAGGCGGCGTACGTCAGTACGGCACCCATCTGGAGCAGTGTCTTGAGCTTGCCCCTGATGTGGTCGGCGGACACCGCGTCGAAGGACTCCGCGCAGTCGCCGCCCTGGAGGAGGAACGCCTCTCCCTTGGCGACGGCCGCCATCCGGGCGCGCAGCTGGTCGCACTCGCCCGCGAAGACGAGCGGCGGATACGACTCGAGGTCCGCGATCACTGCGCGCAGAGCCTCGGTGTCGGGGTACTCGGGCTGCTGCGCCGCGGGCAGGTCTCGCCAGGTGTTGCCAGCGCTCGGGCTGGTCTTAGCGTTCACGGTCACGTCTCAACATTACGGGGTGGGATGGTGCCTTCCGGGCGATGCCCAGTAAGTGAGACGCGGAACGCGTTCCGTGACCGGTGGGCGGACGCGCCGTGTCCGTGTCCGCGGCCGTGTGCGGGCGTGGACGGGGCGTGCGCCCGCGGTCCGTGCGCTAGGGTGCGTCGCATGTCCGCGCTCTCGACCCGGAACGGTTCGGCCCAGAACCCTTCCGCCCCGAACTGGTGGTGGCCCGCTCCTCCGGCGGCCCACTGACCTCGTAGCGCGTAAGCACGACTTCGCGAAGGCCGCCCGAGGGGCGGCCTTCGGCGTTCGCGGACCCCGCGGCGCCCGCGGGCCGGCCCTCCCACACCGAGGGACCACGACCGATGAACCGACCCGCGAACCAGCCGACGGACCGACCCGCGGACCTGCTCGGCCTGCTCGACGATCCCCGCCCGTTCGCCCTGCTGCGGCGGCGCACGCCCGGCCGCGACGACGCCGTGGTGGAGCTGCTGCTCGGCCCCGTCACCCCCCGCGACCGCCTGGCCGACCTTCCCGACGAAGGGCTGGCGCTCGTCCCCTTCCGGCAGATCCGGGAGCGCGGCTTCGACGTGCGCGACGACGGCACCCCGCTGCTGGTGCTGACCCCCGAGGAGCGCCACGAGATCCCGCTCGCCGAGGCCCTGGAGCGGCTGCCCGCGCACGACGTGCGGGTGGAGGGCGGCGGCTTCGACGTCGACGACGACGCGTACGCCGGGATCGTCGGGCGGGTGCTGCGCGAGGAGATCGGGCGGGGCGAGGGCGCCAACTTCGTCGTCCGGCGGACGTACGAGGGGGAGATCCCCGGGTTCGGCCGGGCCGACGCGCTGGCGCTGTTCCGGCGGCTGCTGGCGGGCGAGCGGGGCGCGTACTGGACGTTCGTGGTGCACACCGGGCGGGAGGCGGGAGGGCGAACGCTGGTCGGGGCGAGTCCCGAGGTGCACGTGCGGGCGTCCGGCGGGACGGTCGTGATGAACCCGATCAGCGGCACCTACCGCTACCCGGCCGGCGGGCCGACCCCCGAGCACCTGCTGGAGTTCCTCGCCGACGGCAAGGAGATCGAGGAGCTGTCGATGGTCGTCGACGAGGAGCTCAAGATGATGTGCACCGTCGGCGACATGGGCGGGGTCGTGGTCGGACCCCGGCTGAAGGAGATGGCGCACCTCGCGCACACCGAGTACGAGCTGCGCGGCCGGTCCTCGCTGGACGTGCGGGAGGTGCTGAGGGAGACCCTGTTCGCCGCGACCGTCACGGGGTCGCCGGTGCAGAACGCCTGCCGGGTGATCCGGCGGCACGAGTCCGGCGGGCGCGGTTACTACGCGGGGGCGCTGGCGCTGCTCGGCCGGGACGCGAACGGGGCCCAGACCCTCGACTCCCCCATCCTCATCCGCACCGCCGACATCGACGCGGCCGGGCGGCTGCGGGTGCCGGTCGGCGCCACCCTGGTGCGGGGCTCCGACCCGGCGGGCGAGGTCGCCGAGACCCACGCGAAGGCGGCCGGGGTGCTGGCCGCGCTGGGGGTGCGCCCCGGACGGCCGCGCGAGGAGTCCGTACGGCCGCGGCTGGCGGACGACCCCCGGGTGCGGGCGGCGCTGGACGGGCGGCGGGCCTCGCTGGCCCCGTTCTGGCTGCGGATGCGGGAGACGCCGGGGGCCCCCGACGGCCACGCCCTGGTGGTCGACGGGGAGGACACCTTCACCGCGATGCTGGCGCACGTGCTGCGCGCCGCCGGGCTCGGGGTGACCGTCCTGCGGTACGACGCGCCGGGACTGCGGGAGGCGGTGGCGGCGCACGAGGGGCCGCTGGTGCTCGGGCCCGGCCCCGGGGACCCCTCCGACACCGCCGACCCGAAGATGCGGTTCCTGCGCGCCCTGACCGCCGGGGTGCTCGGGGCGGACCGGCGCCACGGCGTCCTCGGTGTCTGCCTCGGCCACGAGCTGATCGCGGCCGAACTGGGCCTGGAGACCGTCCGCAAGGAGGTGCCGTACCAGGGGGCGCAGACGGAGATCGACCTGTTCGGGCGGCCGGAGACGGTCGGCTTCTACAACAGCTTCGTCGCGCGCTGCGACGACGGGGCGGCGGCGGAGCTGGCCGCGCGCGGCATCGAGGTGAGCCGCACGGCCGGCGGCGAGGTGCACGCGCTGCGCGGGCCCGGCTTCGCGGCGCTGCAGTTCCACCCCGAGTCGGTGCTCACCCTGAACGGCGCGGCGATCGTCGCCGAGCTGATCGGTCAGCTGCGCGGGACCAGGACGTTCTCCGAGCGGCGGCCCTCGGTGTAGTCGAGGACGTTGGCGACCGTGGTGTCGATGATCTGGCCGACGGCGTCCACGGTGTAGTACGCCTGGTGGGAGGTGACCAGCACGTTCGGGAAGGTGACGAGGCGGGCCAGGGTGTCGTCCTCGATGGCCTCCAGGGACTTGTCGAGGAAGAACAGGCCCGCCTCCGCCTCGTACACGTCCAGTCCGACGCCGGTGAAGCGGCCCGCGCGCAGTTCGGCGACGAGGGCCGCGGTGTCGACGAGTCCGCCGCGGCTGGAGTTCACCAGGATCGCGTCGTCCCGCATGGTTCGCAGGGCGGCCCCGTCGATCAGGTGGAGGGTCGCCGGCAGCAGCGGGACGTGCAGGCTGACCAGGTCGGACTCGGCGAGCAGCTGTTCCTTGGGGACGTAGGTCATGCCGAGGTCCCGGCAGGCGGGGTTCTCGGCGACGTCCCAGCCCAGCAGCCGCATGCCGAAGCCGTGCGCGATCCGGGTGAAGGCCTCACCGATCTTGCCGGTGCCGATGACGCCGGCGGTGCGGCCGTGCATGTCGCGGCCCATCAGCCCGTCGAGGCGGAAGTCGAAGTCGCGGGTGCGGGTGGAGGCGCGGACGATGCGGCGGTTGACGGCCATGGCGAGGGCCCAGGCGAACTCGGCGACCGAGTGGGGTGAGTAGGACGACACCCGGGCGACCGTCAGGCCGAGCCGCTCGGCCGTCTTCAGGTCGACGTTGTTGAAGCCGGTGGACCGCTGGGCGATCATCCGGGTGCCGCCGGCCGCCAGGCTCTCCAGGACTCCGGCGCCGAGGTCGCAGTTGACGCTGGTGGAGATCACCTCGTGGCCCGCCGCGATGGGGGCGGTGTCCTCGTTGAGGAAGACGTCCAGGCCGCGCACCTCGTGGTGCCCCCGGAAGGCCCGCTCGATCAGGGGCTTCTCGTCGGCCTGCACACCGAACGCGAGGATCTCCACAGGGTCCCTCCCAGGGTCGTACCGGGAACTCTTCCGCATGCGCGAATATACGGGGCCGGGGCCGGGGCACGCGCCCGGGCCGGTCGGGGCAGGCCCGCCGTTTCCGGCCCCGCCCGGTCCGCCCGGGACCCGGTCCGCCCGGGACCCGGGTCCCGGGCGGGCCGGGCGGGGCTGCTCGTCGTCGCGGTGCTACTCGTCGTCCAGGCCGCGTTCGATGGCGTAGCGGACGAGCTCCACGCGGTTGTGCAGCTGGAGCTTGCCGAGGGTGTTCTGCACGTGGTTCTGCACCGTGCGGTGGGAGATGACGAGCCGTTCGGCGATCTGCTTGTAGCTGAGGCCCTTGGCGACCAGGCGCAGCACCTCGGTCTCCCGGTCCGTCAGCCGGGGCGCCCCGGGCGCGCCGCCGTCCGGGGCGGGTGCCGGGTCGGAGGCCAGCCTGCGGTACTCGCCGAGGACCAGTCCGGCCAGGCCCGGGGTGAACACCGGGTCGCCCGCGGCCGTGCGGCGCACCGCGTCCTGGAGTTCCTGGGTGGAGGCGGACTTCAGCAGGTAGCCGGTGGCGCCGGACTTCACCGCCTCCAGGACGTCGGCGTGCTCGCCGCTCGCCGAGAGCACCAGCACCCGCAGCGCCGGGTCCGCGGCGACGACCTCCTTGCAGACCTGGACGCCCGGCTTGCCGGGCAGGTTCAGGTCGAGGACGAGGACGTCGGGGGCGGCGGCCCGGGCCCGGCGCACGGCCTGTTCGCCGTCGCCCGCGGTGGCGACCACCTCGAAGCCGGACTCGGACAGGTCCCGGGCGACGGCGTCGCGCCACATGGGGTGGTCGTCGACCACCATCA